>CAZBKS010000175.1:0-5426 GCA_964492475.1 uncultured Syntrophomonas sp.
TAAAACGAACTCTGCCCTCGCCTTTTGGTTCAGATGGAAAAGCGATAGCTTCTATTTCCAGCAATCTTCCCCGATAACCATAGGCACCCAGGCCAAATATTTTGCCTATTTCAGCTTCTTCGGAGGCTTTGTTATCAATATTAAGCGGTATTCTGCTATTTTGTATAGCCTCATAAACCTCATCTTGTCCCACTAACAGAATTCCCTCTTCACTGTTTACTTTGTTAATGGCAATTGAATATGCATCCACCAGTAATTTATTCGCGGATCTGCCATCATCGGCATAATCGCTGATTAACTCTGGTACCCCTGCTTCCATACCAATATTTAATTTCTGTGCCGAGATCTGTACAATATTTCTTATCTCTTCCGGGGTCAGCGGCTCGAAGAATATTTCCATACAACGAGTTCTTAAAGCCGGGTTTATTTCCTCCTGACCCCGGGTAGTCGCACCGATCAACACAAAATCTGCCGGCACCCCTTGCTCAAACATCTGCTTAATGTATCTGGGTATACGATCATTATAAGGATCATAATAAGCCGATTCAAAGAATACTCGTTTATCTTCTAAAACTTTGAGCAGTTTATTCTGTAAGACGGCATCCAGTTCTCCAATTTCATCTATAAACAGGATTCCCCCATGGGCATCACTGACCAAACCGGGCTTTGGTTCCGGTATACCATCCTCAGCCAGATCTTTCCGGGCTCCCTGATAAATCGGATCATGGACTGAACCCAGCAGCGGGTTGGTTGATTCCCGCGGATCCCAGCGCAGTGTGGTACCATCTACTTCTATAAATGGTGCTTCTTTGCTGAAACAGTTCTGCGTTCTGTCTTTAACCAATTCCAGAGCCAGTCTGGCACAGCTGGTTTTCCCAACTCCCGCAGGACCATATAACAATATGTGCTGAGGGTAGGGCGTGTTTAGTTTTGATACTAATGCTTTTACCGCCTTATCCTGTCCTATAATCTCATCAAAAGCAGATGGTCTTAATATGTCCAGCACTGATTTGCTCAAGTTTATATTTTCCATTTTTTCCAAGCGGCCCAGGTTTTTGAGGGTTTGGGCATTTTCTGGCGAATTTTTCTGCTCCTTGAGTATCTGCAGTTTGATGTCCTGGATATATTCATTATGTTTTTCATCCATTTTCTGTTGAATGCTGTTATGCAGGTCTTCTTCTATTTGCCGGCGAGTATATAGCTCTGAAAATATCTCTTCCAATGCAGCTACTTCGATGGATAAGCGGTCAGGACACTGCAGACGATTAATGGTCGGGTCCTCCATCAGAATTCTGCGCAAGGCCAGAACCTTATCCCCTAGAATATCGGAATTCATAAGCTCTATGGCATCAAGTTTATTGGCTTTTAATACCAGCTCTTGCGAGCCATAAAATTGATGCAATTTATCATATAGACTTTCTACTTTCCATTGCAGTCTGTCCTGTCTATCGGTTACGGCTGCCCTTCTTACATCTTTTACCTGGTAACGTTTCACTTTTATCCCCCTAGTTTATTCAGCTGCAACTATTATTTGTATTTGCGCCTGAATTGATGGATATATTTTTAGTTTGGCTTCATAAGTGCCTAGATGTTTGATAGGATCCTTCAACTCTATTTTTTTCTTATCTATTGAAGTACCATATTGTTTCTGCAGGGCTTCTGCTATCTCTTTAACTGTTATGGCCCCAAACAGCTTATCACTTCCTCCGGTACGAGCCAGCAGTTTAATTGATTTTCCGTTTAACTGCTCCTGCAGTGCCCTGGCCGCGGCTTCTTCTTTTCCCTTGCGTTTTTGCTGTTTGAGGTCTTTTTCCTGGGTCTCCTTGAGCCTGGTCTGGGTAGCTTCTACCGCCAAACCCTGTGGTATCAAATAATTTCTGGCATAGCCATCAGATACTTCTTTGATTTCTCCCGTTGTTCCCAGCTTCTTAACATCTTTGATCAAAATAACTTTCATTATTCATTCCTCCTGCCCCATTCGTAGTCTTCGAAAGTCAACCAGCGAATCAAATAATCCAATTATGCTTACGAATATAATAGCAGATAGCGGAAACACTACTATCAGTAAAATTAAACCTATAATCATAAAAACCCGGGTTGACCGCTTATGTTCCGCTATTTTATATATTATGGTAGATAAACCATAATATATTGCGATCGGCACTGTAACCCATAATATGTTGGAACCGGTATAATAAACATAATTTAGTTCATCTCTTCCCCATATCCATAAACCCATTCCTGCAATAGCTATCCATACCATCTGCCAGGGCATGCTCTCCTCCGAGAATGATTTCTTTTTTAGACGTTCAATGTTTCGTTTTCGGCTTATATAAGAGGCCAAAAACAGCATTAAAAATGCTGCTATAATTGCCTGATTGTAGAAAATTGCCGGTAAATGACGGGCAAAAGCGGATGTCGTTCTCTTTAATGACATTTCAAATTCAACCTGGTTTATCCCCATCTGCTCATATACATCAAAGACACCCAGGTCTTCATATACCCGAATGCTTTCCGCAGCAGAGCTGTTCAGTTCTGCTTCCAGTTCATTAATTCCTATCCCCCCTGTGGAAAGATAGGAAAATACCAGAAAAAAACTGACCCCCAGGACTCCGGCGATTATTCCTCGCTGTTGTATATGGTAATAATCATAACTATAAATTGCCAGAATAGTCATTACGATTACCGTCATACCATAAAAAGCCAGATAGACCAGAAAATTGCTGGCCCCTCCCATAAGGAATAACACTATAATATTGATAAAATATATCATTAGAATTTTATTTAAATTAAAATATAGTCCGGCCAAAATTAACAGCGCACCCCATACTATGGCTGAAATTATGGTTATTCCAGGCAATAACGCCATGGCCGCACAGGCTATGGATGTGCCTAAAAGAAAAATAATGAATCCTGGCAATTTGTCACCTCTTCCTGCTGCTGCCCAGGTAAAGCAGTAAATTATTCATGTCTTCATACCACTGATCCTTCTCATCAGAGTCTATCATTCCGGTTTGGAGTTTTTCCCTGGCCAGAAGGTCAATGGTATGGGCTTCCACGCCGAGTTTTCTTCCCAGAATATAAGTAATCATTATTATTGAAGCCAGTGCATCACTGGTTTTCACATAATCTGCCCTCAGCAGCGCTTTGAAGAGTGTTCCTACTGCCTCTACCAGTTCCGCTTTCAGAGACTCGGTCATCTTCAAGTTACTGGCAAATAAGACCTCACGGTTCTTTTTCCTCAAGCTTACCACCCCCTTGTACTTCTTCTCCTCAATTCCACTAATTTCCTGCTCAGGGAGCGGACAATAAGATAAGCCCTCAGGTAAATGAGGGCTCTCTTTGTTTTATTCTGCTGTATATGGCAGTAAGGCCATGGTTCTGGCTCTTTTAATTGCTACCGTAATCTGACGCTGGTGTTGAGCGCAGTTGCCGGTTATTCTCCGTGGTAGAATTTTTCCTCTTTCGGTTATATACCGGCGTAATTTGGGAATTTCTTTATAATTTATGTTTTCTATTTTGTCTGCGCAAAAGTTGCACTGACGTCTTTTTTTTCGTTTATCTCTCTTCAAGCTTTTTTCCCTCCTCTATTAGAAAGGTATTTCATCTTCCTCATTTTGATCCACTATGTCTATGTCGGTCAGATTTACTTCCCGACCAAATTTTCCCCAATCATCTGCCGAGTCTTTTACTGAACTGGTGGGAGCAGACTTTAAACTACTGCTCGTCCCCCCTTTGTCCAGAAATTTCACATCTTCGGCCACAACTTCGCTTACTCGCCGACGCTGTCCGTCCTGAGTCTCATAGCTGCGTATCTGCAGTCTTCCATCTATTGCTACCAGCCGGCCTTTGCCCAGATAATTGGCGCAATTTTCAGCTGGCTTATTCCATACTACAACTGGAATAAAATCAGCTTCGTCCCTTTTGAATTTACGGTTTACTGCAACGGTAAAAGAAGCTACTGCTGTGCCATTTTGTGTGTATCTTAGTTCTGGATCCTGAGTGAGACGCCCAATTAATATAACCCTGTTTAACAAATCCCGCTTACCTCCCGTTCAGGTTTATTATGGATTACTCTTCTAAGCGGATGATCATATGGCGCAAAAATTTATCTGAGATTTTTATTACTCGATCCAATTCATTAATAGTTTCAGTCTCTCCGTTAAAATGCCAGACGGAATATATCCCTTCGGAGTAATCCTGAATGCTGTATGCCAATCTCTTTTTCCCCCAGCCGTCCAGTTCTTTCGTAAATTCACCACCAAAATCAGCAATTATCTTTTGCAGTCGCTCTTTGGCTTCGGTAAAATCTTCTTCAGAAAGATCTGGCTTGAGGATGAACATCATCTCATATGTGCGCATCGTTACACCTCCTCCCTATGGACTAGCCCTTGAAAAGGGCCTTAGGCTCCGATTTTACCGGAGCAGGGACTTCCAAATATTATACCAGTATAATTCTGCTATGGCAAGCCTTCTGCTAAAGCATGTGCTAAAGCCTGCCTTTAATAAGCAGACTATTCAGTTCAGATACCGGTTTTTCAATAATAAAAGTATTATTAAATAAAGCTTTCAAGACGGCTATCGCTTCTTCATTTTCATTGCATTTAATTGCTATTATGCAGAATTTGTCGGAGCGAGACATGTTCTTAACCGTAACCAAATCCCCAGCCGAAAATTTTGGGCAGTTCTCTGATTTTATACTCATTTTTTCCTTCCCCCTTCAAGCTAGAATCCCCCTGATAGCATGCTATGCAAAAGAAGAGGAAGTTGTTAACAGTACTGTATTATTTCTCTACTCTAAGCATCCGTTTCTCAAACTGTAAGCGAGGCAGCATTACGATACGCCCACAGCCCTGGCATTTAATTTTAATATCCGCCCCCATACGCGTAATTTCCCAATGATAACTGCCGCAGGGATGTTTCTTTTTCATGCGCACGATATCACCTAGTTGAAATTCTTTTCTCTGCATTTTACCCTCCTGATTCAGATAAAACCTTGGATTAGAAATTACGTATCCGGATGGGCTTAAACCCCTTGTTTAAAACTCGCCCTACCATAAAACAGCTACACTGCCTTTCCTGCATGGCTTCGAGAAGCGCTTCTATTCTATCCTCGGCTGCGGATATTAATAAGCCCCCGGCAGTTTCCGGGGAGAACAAGATATCAAGAACCGCCCCATCAACGTCTTCATCGCTGATGAATTTGTCCTGCAAATAGCTGCGATTCTTATAAGCTCCTCCAGGTATTAGTCCCATTTGAGCGTATTCCAGAGCTCCTTCCATTAATTGTACCTGGTCTGCATATAATTCAATTTCCACCTGGCTTCCCGCCGCCATTTCGTAAAGGTGTCCTACCATGCCAAAGCCTGTAACATCAGTAAGAGCATGCACCCCTACTTTGCTCACGGCTTCTGCCGCATTATTGT
>CAZBKS010000176.1:0-5399 GCA_964492475.1 uncultured Syntrophomonas sp.
CTGAACCGGTTTAAATACTCCCGGGATTGATATACTGGCTCTAATGGCCTCGGCAACTATTCCTTCCTGTAAGATTACACTGGCTCCAGTATAGAGATCTGTAGCTACCATATATACAGGTCGAGACAGCTCTCCAAAGCTACTGTTTTTAGTCAGTAATTTTAGAAATTCATTAATTTTACTGCCATCAATAATGCCCATATGAGGAACTCTAAACTCGAAAAATCTTCCGATATCTACGTGTTCAAATACCTTTCCCAGCATCTTAATATCTGTACCGCAGCCATAGATGCCGCCTATCATAGCTCCCATACTGCTTCCCACTATGAAGTCAAAGGGGATTTGATTCTCTTCCAATACCTGCAAGACCCCTATGTGCGCCAATCCTCTCGCACTGCCCGCACCTAATACCAGGGCCACTCTAGGTTTATCCATCACTTACCATCACCTCCCAAGTTGTTTGCCAACTCTGTAAATGTTACTTTCCAAGCATCTCATGTACTTCTATTTATATCTATAGCATACATATATAGGGATAAAATAGTCCCTTCCACTTACAAAAACCGTATCGGAGGAGTTGCTATATTGGGCAGTTACAGCCGCATGTTCTTTCTGGGTATAGTAATTATTCTAACCTTCTTCATGATCATCAATCCGCGTGAGACCGTGAATGCCGCTGGAAACGGCTTTGAATTGTGGTATTCAGTGATTGTGCCTGCCCTCTTGCCCTTTTTTATTGCAGCTGATCTCCTTATCAGCCTGGGTTTCGCTCGATTTCTGGGAGTAATTCTCGAACCAATTATGCGCCCCCTGTTCAAACTGCCTGGTTGTTCTTCCCTGGTGGTAGCTATGGGGTTCACTTCCGGGTTTCCCATCGGGGCCATCTTAACCAGGCGGCTGTATGATGATAAAATGATAACTGGATCGGAAGCTGAGCGCTTGGTGTCATTTACTAACAATTCCAGCCCCCTTTTTATACTCGGCGCAGTGGGAGTAGGAATGCTCAACTCGCCTATGCTGGGCTGTCTTCTGGCAGCATCACACTATTTAGCCAATATTTTAGTGGGGTTAATATGGGGATTAACTGCCCCCTACCGCCCGCCCCTAAAAAAAACTGCCCCCGGGCAGCTTTTCAAAGAGGGATTAAAGATACTGGCTGAAAATAAACCTGATGATAAAACTCCCGGCAGGCTCCTCAGCGAATCTATTAAAACCGCCATTAATAATATACTGGCCATAGCCGGTTTTATTATAATTTTCTCAGTTTTAACCCGGATGTTGGCCGTATGGGGTATTATGCATTTCATCGCCATATTTTGGAGCAATTTGCTTTTTCCCCTTCAGCTTGCCTATCAAGCTGCTTTTGGAATTGGGATGGGAATGTTAGAGATCACTATCGGATCACAAACTATTGCTGCCGCTGCTTAACATGATTTTTTGGATCAGCTGCTGGCCATAAGCATGATACTGGCATTTAGCGGCTTTTCTATTATAGCTCAGGTCATGGGGGTAGTCGCAGGTATGCCGGTACGCCTTTCCTTTTACTTGAAATCCCGCCTGATGCAGGTGGCTTTTTCTCTGATAATAACCTGGGCCGGTTACCGTTTATTTTTCGAAAACGGTACCGTTTTTACTGCAGCGCTCCCAATTGAAAAGGTTCTATACTCCATCAATGCCTGGCATATCTCGCTGTGGTGCATGGCAATCTGCTTGATAATCATAGCAATAATGATGATATTTAGTTTGAGCCAGAATATTAAATAGAACCCTTTTCAATTTCCCTGCGTAGTTCCTCTTTGCCCTGACTTATGGTGTCCAAACTGCGGTTTAATACCATTTCCACATGAGTAAGAATCTGCTTGGCATATTCGTTTGCTTCCTTACGGATATCAGATGCAACTTCTTCAGCACGATTAACAATGTCTTCCGCCATCTTAACTGCGTTACGGGTAATTTCATTGTCATCCACCATGCGAGCTACCTTGTCCTTGGATTCATCCACATACTGATCTGCCTGACTGCAGGCTTCTTTAATAATCCTTTCCTTTTCTGATATAACCAGTCTGGCCGTTTCCAGCTCCTCGGGCATGATGGCTCTAATGCGGTCTACTCGATCCAGAAAGTCGTTGCTGTCAATAATGATTTTACCGCTTGATAACGGCAGCTTTTTGCTGTCTTTTACCATTGATTCCAGATCATCCAGTATTCTGTATATTTCCATCATATGCTAACATCCTCCTCATTCCTATTATAATAATGCAAGGTGGATTCACCGTAATTATTCACCCGGTATTTTTTCAGATGTTTCAAGTCCTCAGGCAGCACCATTTGGCGGCGGGTACGAATAATAAGTTTACCCTGATGGTTCAAAACGTCTGCTGCGTCCATTCGATACAAAATTCTGCCAAATATCTGCTCCTCAGTGAACGGGGGATCTATATATATAAAATCGAATTCCACTCCTCTTTTCTGCAGGATATCAACAGCTTTAAATACATCGTTACGGTGAACTTCGTATAGTTTGCTGTCAAAACCGCAATTATCCAGGTTGATCTTAATAACTCCGGTTGCTCTGGTATCCCGGTCAATAAAAATAACCATGGCTGCCCCCCTGCTGAGTGCCTCAATACCTATACTTCCACTGCCGGCAAACAGATCTAGAAACCGCGAACCGCCCACCTCAAAACCCAGCACATTAAACAGCGCTTCTTTCACCATATCCGTTACCGGCCTGGTAGTCATGCCGGGTGGAGCCTTTAACCGCTTACCTTTGGCAGTTCCTGAAATAACCCTCAAATGCTTCACCTTTGCTTTTCTAATTATCTGCCACTTATTTCTAATATTTTATCATAAATTTTTTTTAAAATACTGTATATAATCTGCAATCAGAGGTAATGATATTAGTACCAGATAAAAATTCTGGTAAACAAACCCTCCCCAACAACTTTACAAAATTCTCCTCTCCCCAAAATGGCGGTCTTTTAAGATCGCCATTTTAATTCATTAAGGTATTAAAACTTGATTACACTGCCAAAACCCTGGAGATAAATTTTGAGGCAAGCTTCCCATGCGGAGACTGACGATGGCATATTTTTGCATTCAAAATCACGAATATTACTTTTTGCAATGGCATCAACTTATAATATCTTGAATAATTGTACTGTTTTGTATAGACAATAGATTAGAGGAGGTAATGAAATATGGAAACAAATATTAAAGAATTTAAGCTGCATATAGACCTGGCAGTTGAAGCACGGGATCTGGCCCGGGGTACTGCTGATGTTGAAGTCGAGGGGGTAGAGGAAAAAGTCGAAAACCTGGAACACATAAAAATTACAACCATCAATATTCTTAATAATATTGGGGCTGACAAGGTAGGTAAACCAGTAGGCACGTATATAACCATCGAGTCTCCCCCATTAAAAATCAACGACCCTTATATTAATGACGAGGTAATTCAAGCCGTAGAAAAATCCATGACCGCACTAAGCTCAGGCAAACTTAATCCTGGAGACCTGGTCTTAATGGTAGGCCTGGGCAACTGGCGAGCCACCCCAGATGCACTGGGGCCAAAATTCATCGAATACAGTCCTATAACCAGGCAGTATCATCAATTTGCACCTGATGCACTGGTTGAGGGTATGCGGCCGGTTTGCGGCATTGCGCCGGGAGTGCTGGGCATTACCGGGCTGGAAACCTTTGAGGTTATAAAAGGCACGGTGGATAATGTTAAACCCGCCCTGCTGGTAGTAGTTGATGCGCTGGCAGCCCAAAACGTGGACCGCATCGGAACCACCATACAGATGTCTGATACCGGTATTCAGCCGGGAGGCGGAGTAGGTAACGCTCGTCATGCATTAACTGAGGAAGAACTCGGTGTGCCAGTTATTGCCATTGGCTGTCCTACCATAGTAAGTGCTTCGATTATTGCCACCCAGGCAGTTAAACAGTTTTGTATTAACAGCGGTGCCATGTATAATGAATCGGCTTCCAGCGATAGCATTAAATCTATTCTTTCCCGTTTTGGCGGCAGCCTGGCAGTAACTCCCAAAGAAATTGATGATATTATCGAAAACACATCCAGAACCATCTCCATGGGAGTAGCCCAATCACTGTTCCCAAGCATATCCCGGGAACAGCTGGAACTCTATACAACTTAATGTAACAATAGTAACAGTAACAAGGAGACGGTTCTCCTGGGTAGACAAGGGGACGGTTCTCCTGTCTACTTTCTTGGAATTATTAATAATAAGTACACAGGAGAACCGTCCCCTTGTCTACCCCCTTGACGCTCATGATATGAAAACAAGCGGATATTTGTTAAATAATCCGCTTGTTAAAGTAGTATGATTAGTCAATCAAACTATATTATTACTTCATGGTTTGGTTCTGCTGGTAAGAATAGATCATTTTCTTAACCATCTGACCACCTATGCTACCAGCCTGCTGAGAGGTCAGGTCGCCGTTGTAACCTTGTTTCAGGTTGACTCCAACTTCCTGAGCTGCTTCCATTTTAAACTGATCCATGGCCTGTCTGGCCTGGGGAATTAAAAGTTTATTGCTTCTTGCCATCTTTTAATTTCACCTCCTTTGCTTTAGTAGTCTTATTGTCTCCCGAGTAAAAACTTATATGCTAGAAGTATTTTCAAGACTTTTTATTTTTTTTCTTGATTTGCTTGGAATCATCATTAACGGTTGCTGTTTCCTGATGACCTTCTGACCTGCTTCTCGGAGCGTCCGCCGATCCCTTTTTCTTTTTGCCCATTTTTTCACCTCCCTGAAATTACATTAGATATAAAAATACTGCTGGCTCATCGCCTGCAGTATTAGCTTTTTCTTATTCTGCTATTTTATTTAAGTATTTATTGCCATATTTTAGTTACCGGCAATAAGGTGGTTTTTTTTAAATTTTTTATTAATATACCTTTCCAGGTAATCATAGTCTGACCAAGTTAGGTTTGGAGCCAGACGCTGGCTGATTTCGATCAACTTCTGATCTTTTACCAGGCTAGCTACCTTGAGCTGGTTTAAACCGTGCTGTTTAACCCCCCAGAATTCACCTGCCCCTCGAATCATCAAATCATGCTGAGCCAGCTTAAATCCATCGTTAGTCTTCTCCATTATTTTCAGCCTCTTATAGCCATCTTCTGTGTGTGGATCGCCGATTAGAAAGCAGTAGGACTGCTTCCTGCCCCGGCCCACTCGACCACGCAGCTGGTGCAGCTGCGACAATCCAAAACGTTCGGCATGAACCACTGCCATGATGGTGGCTTCCGGAACGTCAACCCCCACTTCGATAACTGTAGTGGATACCAGTATCTTAACTTCACCTCGTTTGAAACGTTCCATGATATATTCTTTCTCTGCCTGATTCAATCGACCATGGATCAGCCCTACCT
>CAZBKS010000177.1:0-5333 GCA_964492475.1 uncultured Syntrophomonas sp.
TATCAATATTTATTATAATTTTGTCGCCCTGGAGCTCAGGAATGATTTTGCTTTTAGCCTTAACAATCTCCAGGCTCGCTTCCGGAATCATTACGTACCCTTTTTCGATCTTGTTAATGGCCCATAGAAGACCACCCGACTCGCGTTCATTCAACTGCCCTATCATCTTATCCTCTTTAAAAACTGCTGTTCCGGTAATACGAAGTTTTTGGATTTTTTCCCCCTCCGGACCGATTTCCTCAGAGATGCCTATCAAAGGGGCGATGGCAGCTGTGGTTTCACTCATTATGCGGTTGGCAAATTCCAGCGACGTGACTGCCGGGTATTTGGAAAATTGAGCCGACAATTTTATCTGTGCAGCCATTCCGACTGCCTGAATGTTTTCCATTCCATCCTGGATTCCCAGAATATCACTGGCCTTTTTCTCTGAAATTACTATCAGGACGTTGGGACGGCCTACCGGATTCCTGGCCTGTGTATCAAGGAATTGGTAGATTCCATGTTCTGCCCCATCCCGGCCGAAGATATAAACCTGGGTATGCTGATAAAAAGGGATACGGCTGCCATGCTGGGTGTAGCGGTTTAAAACATCATATGGCGATGAACCCGTGTCTTGATCCAGCTGAATAGTATGGAGTGGGTCACTTCCTTTCGTCTCCCCGCCTCCGCTGCTATCGGAAGAACTCTTTATCTCGCTGGGAATAATGGATTGATAGGTAAGGGTAACCTCTCCCGTATCCGGATTGATATCCCAACCCAGGCCAGACACGATCGATAATTTATTCAACTCATGGCTGTCCCAGCAGCCGGATAAGAATACGGTAATAATGATTAATAAAATAAGCACATACAGTTTAAAACGCTGTCCGCTCATCATTGGCCGTCCTCCTGCTTGGGCCTGGTCTTAGGAACCCGGGGCTTTTGATCTGGTGATTGCCGCCTCGTATCAGGCGAATCCAATGACTCAGGCCGGCTGTCCATTGCCCATAAGGGCGCACGAACAAAGGTATCCTTCAGGCCGCTGATGTTGAGTGGTGTAATGGGAGATAAATAGGGTGCCCCCAGGGAGCGTAAAGAAACCAGATGGCTGAGTATCTCCAGGGAAATAATGACTAATCCGAATAGGCCTAAACAGCCCGCAACTACCGTCATTATAAGTCGAAACAAAGCTCCGAGGTCAGCATAGGGAACGACTATAAAAGATGTAATAGCCGTGGTTGCTATCACTATTACCATAGGTGCTCCTACCAGACCGGCTGATACTGCGGACTGCCCGATTACCAGGGCACCCACAATACTAACTGCCTGGCCAAGTGGCCGGGGCAGCCTGAGGCCCGCCTCCCGCAGGATCTCAAACAGCAGCAGCATTAACAGGGCTTCAAATACAACCGGGAAAGGAAGTCCGTCCCTGGCTGCCGCCACCGAGACCAGCAACGGGGTCGGAAACAATTCCGGGTGAAAAGATTTTAATGAAACAAATAGCCCCGGCAAATATATACTCATTAAAAATCCCAGTAATCGAACCCACCGTATCATAGTAGCAAAAAATGGCCGGGCGTAATAATCCTCCGGGTTCTGGAAACCTTCCAAAAACAAGAAAGGCATGGTGAGAGCCATCGGGGAGCCATCAACCAATATGGCGGCCCGGCCTTCCAAAATTTTGGCAGCCACCACATCTGGTCTTTCACTGATGCCGACGGTGGGAAATAAGGATATCGGACTGTCTTCAATAAATTGTTCGATATAGCCCACATCCAGAATGACATCGGTGTCTATTCGTTTTAAGCGCTGATTGATCTCTTCGACAAGATGGTCCGGGGTGATGCCCTTGATAAAAGCAAGTGAAACATCAGTTTTCGATCTTTCCCCTATTTGCAGAGTCTGAAACGTTAAACGCGGGTCCCTTATCTTGCGGCGCAGTAAAGCGGTGTTGGTACGCAGGGTTTCAGTAAAACTGTCTTTGGGGCCACGAATCGACACCTCGTTGCTGGGCTCCTCGATACCTCGTGCTTCCCAGCCTTTAGCATCGACGAGCAGTGCCTGGGTTACTCCTTCCAGCAAAATTACAGCATGACCTGACAGGACACAGGAGATAACTCTGTCAATATCGATTGTTGAGGTTATTTGGCCTACCGTTAACACACTTGATTTAATAAAATCGATCAGTCTGGAGTGGTTTTGGCTAACATGATCCTTAATCAATTGCAGGTTGAACATCAAAGGCCGTAGGATATCGCGGTTTACCAGGTCCCTATCAACCAAACCATCAATATAAATAACGACGGCATCAACATTGGAATTAGAGCCAATCTTCATATCACGGATGATTACATCACTGCTTTCACCCAGAGTATCTTTCAGGATTGCAAGGTTTCCCTCCAGGTTTTTAGAAAGGCAGCTTGGGGAAATATGCAGTTCAGAAGCCTTTTGGGGGTTATGGGTTGCCATTCCTTGAAAATGTAGTTTTTTAAAAAGAAAACCCAGCAAGAAGACCCAACCTTTCTCAGAACTGTATGGTTTATCTCATGTGCTCTCAAGTCGTAAATGGCAATTATTATCATCAGCTCTTAACATTATCGCTGCAAAGTTTTCGAGTATTCATTCGATTGTTTATTATTATATCCATAAGCTAAAGATAGTATTTTTCAAGTTTTGATCATAAAATCCCCGTTAATAAAATAAAGCGCTGCAAATATCTTTACAGCGCTTTTCCCCATATAATCTAAACTGATTTATTTTTATAAATTCTGTTAACTCTTCCTTACCAGCCATACTTTCACTTGGTATCAAATTGGTATCCGCTTCATATATGGTAGGTATGGCCGCTAAAACCTCAAGATATTTAAACTTTTCACAGGCCGCCTCACACTCCTCTTTTCAGATTATTTTAAGTTTAGGCCTGTATTATAAGGACAGTATTAATGACCAAATGAAATGGAGGTATCCAAAATGTCTCAGTATCAGGATGTATTTAAGCGTTATGAGAAAAAATATATGTTGAGCGAAGATCAGTATCAAGCTTTGATCCAGCAGTTGAAAAGTTATATGACAAAGGAACTGCATGGCCTGCACACCATTGGCAATATCTATTTTGATACCGCAAGCTATGAGTTAATCCGCACCTCTATCGAAAAGCCGGTTTACAAGGAAAAAATCCGGCTGCGCAGCTATGGGGTTCCAAAGCCTGACGACACCGTGTTCCTGGAACTGAAAAAGAAATTTAAGGGCATAGTCTACAAGAGGCGGGTCCCGCTTACGCTGGAAAAAGCCCAGCGTTATCTCCTGCTGGGAGAGCAGCCAGCGGTATCCAGTCAGATCCTTAATGAAATTGACTGGGTTTTAAAGAGGTACCGTCCCCTTCCCCGGGTGTTTATTGCCTATGATCGAATAGCCCTCTTTGGCAAGGAAGATGCAAATCTGCGCCTTACCTTTGATCGGGACATTCGCTTTAGGGAATCGTACCTGGATCTGTCAAAAGGCGATTGGGGCAATCCTATTCTTGAGCCGGGGAAGATCCTGATGGAGATCAAGATCCCGGGGGCTATGCCCCTGTGGCTCAGCCACATCCTGACCGGGCTGGAAATCTTCCCGATCTCATTTTCCAAATACGGAACCTGTTATAAGGAACATCTGATTTACAAAGTGTACCAGAAAGGAGGGGTCATCTGTGCTTGATAGTATCATTAACATAACATCTTCCAGTTCCATCACTCTCGAATATTTGCTGGTTTGCACCCTGGCTTCCCTGCTGCTGGGAATCGGTGTGGCCAGCATCTATATGTACCGTAATGTCTATAGTAAAAACTTCGTAGTGACCCTGGCCTTGCTTCCTGCAATAGTTCAAATCGTGATTATGATCGTGAACGGTAACCTGGGCACCGGCGTTGCGGTGATGGGCGCGTTCAGTCTGGTTCGTTTCCGTTCTATTCCCGGCAGCGCCAAGGAAATCGGCAGCATCTTTTTAGCCATGGCCGTCGGCCTCGCTACCGGCATGGGCTATGTTACGACTGCTTTTGTATTTCTGCTTATCGTTGGAATGATGACCATGATTTTGTATAGCGTCCGGTTTGGAGAACAGGATACGTACGACAAGGAACTAAAAGTTACCATACCAGAAAATTTGGATTACGCAGGACTCTTCGATGATCTTTTTGAAAAATATACCAAAGGAGCAGAGCTGATTCGGGTGAAGACCACCAACATGGGCAGTCTATATGAATTGCACTATAACATTATTTTGAGAGGTTCAACTATTGAAAAAAATTTCCTGGATGAGCTGCGCTGCCGCAACGGAAATCTGAACATTGTCTGCGGCAGAGTCCGTGCCAATCGTGATGAATTATAATAATGAATGAAAGGGGATAAGTCTTATGAAAAAGAAGCCCGCAAAATTATCATCCTTGCTGATTGCGGCATTAATAACATTATTCAGCTTTACAGGCTGTGGTGCTGATAGCACCACAGCCTCCTTAACGGCGGGTTCCTCCAGCGAATCAACACCAACAACCGGTATTACTGCAATATACAGTAGCGAGGACTTGGACAGCAGCTGGGATGCCTCATCTGCAACCATTATCACTCTGAAAGGGGATTCATTTTCAGTGAGCGGCAGCGGCGCCACAAGCGCCGGACGCGTTCTTACCATCACCGCCGCCGGCACCTATGTGTTCAGCGGCACATTAAACGATGGCCAAATTATCGTGTTCGCAGGAAAGGAAGATACCGTACACCTGGTACTCAACGGTGCCCAGCTTTCCTGTTCAAACAGTGCAGCTATTTACTCTCAACAGTCCAAGAAGACCATCATTACTCTGGCTGAAGGCAGCAGTAACACGGTAGAGGATGGAACTGTATATACTTACGCAGAAGGAGAAGACGAGCCCGATGCGGCTATATTCAGCAAGGATGATCTGACTATCAATGGATCAGGTTCCTTGTCCGTAACAGGGAACTACAATAATGGAATCGGCACCAAAGATGACCTGGTTATCACCGGCGGCAGCATAACCGTTGACGCTGCCAACGACGGATTGCGCGGCAGAGATTCCATTGCCATAAATGACGGCAGTCTTGTCATTGAAGCTGGCGGAGACGGGATTCAAGCCAATAATGACGAAGATGCTGATAAAGGTTGGATTTCTCTGGACGGCGGTGTTTTCAATATCACCGCAGGCAGCGACGGGATTCAGGCTGAAACTCTGCTGCAGGTAACAGATGGAGAATTTACTCTAAATACTGGCGGTGGCAGCGTTAATGCAAGTACCGACGGCAGCGGCGGCACCAATCCCGACTGGGGCCGGCGGGTAGTTCCGGATGTTGAAGATACCGACGAG
>CAZBKS010000178.1:0-5329 GCA_964492475.1 uncultured Syntrophomonas sp.
CAATGATCATTACTATCACTCAAGCGGCCTAATGTATTGCAGGAAGGTTGATCTGGAAAGAGCAGGCTAGGTTGCCGGGTAGAGGTTTCTCACTAAACCGCCGGGATATATAAAGAGGCTGGCTACTCTGTCCTCCTTTCACAATATATTACAATGTTTTAATTATACCAAATTAATCCAAGCTATAAAATGCTGTACAAGTGGAAACTGTCAGGAATTAGCGGGAAATCAATATACTAACTCCTATTCTTATTTCCATAAATTTCTTTAGCTTAGTATCAGCCATACCCCCATCATACCAATGCTGATAAATACCAGGATCAATATCGTTATCCATTGGTCTGGTACCTGACCTGAACTTTTTACTTCCGCATATGTATTGGGGCAGCCAACCGCCGAAGATAAACCATCCTGCATATCTTCTGCATAAGCACCAAGAATGCCCAGATCCAACATCATATTATCGTCGATGTTACTGCACTTCTTCATCTGCTTTCCATCAATCCAAATCCCTCCAGAGTCACAGATATATACCTCAACCCCTTCCGGGTAATTCACCGGGTTCATCGCAGTATTGGTTTTGGGAGAAATCTTGCTTTTCGAAATTTTTTCTGCTTCTTTTAACCGTCTGGATGCAATTTCAGGACGGTGGGCCAGCAAATAGATCTCTCCCCGCTCCAGCCAAACCCCATGACATTTTGGGCAGCACTCCACTACCAGCCCCTGTCTGCTCAGTACCGGCTCCAGCTCACAGCCTTTACAATCAGGACATTTCATAAACCTTCCCCCTAAAAAATTCTACGGTTTAGTGCTAAAAGTTTTGTTTTTATGATTAGTAATTCAAGATCAAATTGTTATTTCCTGTATTTATGTCTATATTTTTACATAAAATTCAGCCTTACTTTTCATATATGAAGAACGTTGATCTAACAATCCATGAACAAGTTTAGGAAAAACATAAATTATTACTTGAATTGTGGATTTTGCATAATCAAATTAAATAGTTTCCCCTGAAAATATAGCTCTGGGGTGTGCATAAATATACTGGTGACCATTTATCGAAGCCCGGCGAATAACACCTTGCGCAGACGATTGGCGGAAGGGGCAAGCGATATTGACGCACGTTTCGGACACCACAGTCTTCAGTTTCGGACACCACAGTCTTCACTATAGTTCACCATTTTATGAAGTCGCAGAGGGGAACTGAACCCGGATGTGAATTTCTCTGTACCCCTGGAGAAAACCGTCAAGCAGGGCATTGTTCATACAAAGGTGAGAAACTGCATACCCCCAACCTACAAATAGTTCAGGGGGAACTAAGTAATAAAAATTACTTCTGCAACTTACCATCTCTGGCAGGATTTAGCTTGAATTTCGAAGAATTATAATTTTTAGGATGAATTTAAATTAGGAGGTACTAGAGATTATGAAAATCAATAGAAATGTTGGCATTTTATTAGTATTTCTGCTGGCCCTATCACTGATTGTGGGAGGATGTGGTCAGGCGGCAGAAAAAGCCACCGAAAAGGTACTTGAGGAAGCCATTGAAAATGAAAGCGGTGAAAAAGTAGACCTGGATGTGGACAATGAATCAGTTGAGATAAAAACTGATCAGGGCTCCTTAAAAGTTGGCAGCACTTATGATTGGCCTTCAGGTATGCCGTCTGATGTGCCAGAGTTTAAGTATGGCAGCATTATCGGAGTAATTGAAAGTAATTCCGATGCCGGGAAATCTTATACCGTCACTTTGGAAAATATTGAGGCAGATGCATTTGAAAAGTATAAGAGTGCTCTTGAAGATAACGGGTGGACAATACAGTACACGCAGCAAATGGGAACAGGCTGGTCTCTAAATGCTGTCAAAGGAAATAATGGAGTCAGCGTAATAGTATCAGAAGACACAACCGGAGTGGTCAGTTTCATCCCTCAAATGCAATAGCAAGACCACCGAGCTCATAGTTTACTATTCCAGTTATCAGTTTATAACATAATAATCAAAGCACAGAATTACAGAACAAATAAAATTACTCCCGGGAAAATTCAAACATTTTAAATTTTATTGTTTCTTTAGCAGGTAAATTGCTGTCCGATCTAGAATAAGGTAATTTGAAAAGAGAATAAAATCTCCGAGCTTTAACATCTAAAGCCTTGGTTATGGTGTTAAAGCCTATGGGTGGATCTGGAAACGGTTCTGCCTCCCATGTTTGGAAAGGAGTACAAGTTTTCAACTACTGATATGCTATCTAAAGCTATTTATTGTTGTGTATTTTAGTTTGATGGACCTCCTGTTCAAGCAGGAGGTCTTTATTAGTTTGTGCAGGTAATAATCTCCTGGCATAAATAGATTACAAAGATTAATCTAAAGTAAACTGAATACTTTTTTCAAAAGCTTTGCTCCAAAGCTATTTCACCTAAAACTTCGGTCAAGGGGACTTAGCCGACACGGTTAACAACCGGTACGGTAAATCTGGAAACGGGTTTGCCTCCCTTACTTGGAAAGGAGTCATGGGCCTGTGAAATCAATTGGCATTGCCTGGCTTTATGCTCAGGTTAGGTTAGGTGTGAGTTTGTTTATCTTGCACCGTAAATTGCTCATGGGCAAGGGGGAGCGTGCGTTTGATAAAAAATTTTGTTCATGATTTTTCATGGACCAATGAAAACCTCCTCCTGTTCCAGCAGGAGGTTTTTATATTATTATGCGAAGGAATAAAATGGAAGGAGTGAATGTTGGTGGAAATGGTAAATCTATACATCAATGGGAAGGAGGTAGAAGCTCCAGCGGGGAGCACAATTATGCAGGCTGCCGATCTGGCCGGGATAGATATTCCACGTCTTTGTTATGACCCGGACTTAAGCGCTCTGGGCGCATGCCGCCTTTGCGTGGTAGAAGTGAAAGGTAACCGGCTTTTGCCTGCCTCGTGTGTTACACCGGTAATGCCAGGCATGGAAATCTTTACTGAATCCCCTGCAGTAATTGAAGCACGACGCACTATTTTGGAGCTTCTGGTTGCTAATCATCCACTGGATTGTATGACCTGTGACAAGCTAGGTGACTGCAAACTGGCAGATTACTGCTACCAGTATGGGGTCAAGGAAAGCCCCTTTGCTGGTGAAAAACACAGCTACAAGTGTGATGACAGCAATCCCTTTATTATCCGTGACATGAACAAATGTATCCTGTGCGGGGCATGCGTAAGAGCCTGTGAAGAAATGACCGGACAGGATAATCTCTCCTATCTCTATAGGGGTTTTCATCGGAAAGCTACTACTGCTGGAGATGTTCCGTATGCCGAATCTAATTGTGTTTTTTGCGGGCAGTGTGTAGCCGTATGCCCTACCGGTGCTTTGACCGAAAAAACAATGGCTGGACAGGCCCGTCGCTGGGAAATAGAACGGGTAAGAACCACCTGTCCTTTCTGTGGAACCGGGTGTAATTTCGACCTGGCAGTTAAGGACGGAAAGGTCATTGGAGTGCTTTCCAATCCAGATAGTCCCGTCAATGGCCGCAGCCTCTGTGTTAAAGGCCGTTTTGGATGGGATTATATTTACAATGAAAATCGTCTCACTACTCCCTTGATTAAGAAAAACGGCCAGTTTGAAGCAGCTAGCTGGGATGAAGCTTTTGACCTGATAGCAACACGGTTTAATGAAATCAAGGATCAGTATGGTCCTGAAAGCTTTGCAGCTCTCAGTTCAGCTCGCTGTACAAATGAAGAAAATTATCTGGTGCAAAAATTTACCCGCGCCTATATGGGCACCAATAACGTTGACCACTGTGCCCGCACATGACATGCGCCTACCGTGGCCGGTCTGGCCACCACTTTTGGTAGCGGCGCAATGACTAATCCCATCAATGACATAACTAATGAAGCAGAAATGATGCTGCTTGTTGGCACCAATACTACTGAAGCGCATCCGGTTATTGGCTATAAAATGCGTCAGGCCGCTCGCAAAGGTTGTAAAATGGTAGTCTGTGACCCCCGCCGAATTGACTTGGTAGATGATGCTGATTACTGGTTAAGACATAATCCAGGTACTGACATACCTCTACTAAATGGCATGATGCGTATCATAATTAAAGAAGGCCTGGAAGACAAGCAGTTTGTCGCAGAACGCACTGAAAATTTTGAAGCACTAAAAGAAACGGTGGAAGCCTATAATCCCGAATATGTATCTGAACTAACCGGCATATCGGTAGAAGACCTCTATACAGTAGCCCGTCTTTACGCTACTACCGATAAAGCTATGATATTCTATACTCTGGGAATAACTGAACATATCTGTGGTACCCGCAATGTTATGAGCATTGCCAATCTGGCTATGCTTACCGGACATGTGGGCAGGCCCGGTACCGGGGTATGTCCGATACGCGGCCAGAATAATGTACAGGGAGCCTGCGACATGGGAGCTCTTCCTAATGTATTCCCGGCATATCAGGCCATCAATAATGACGACATAAGAGCCAAGTTTGAAAAGGCCTGGGAAGCTTCCCTGCCTGCCAATATTGGGCTTAAAATCCCGGAAATGTTCGAGGAGGCACATGCAGGAAAGGTGAAAGCCATGTATATTCTGGGTGAAAATCCAGTTTTAACTGACCCCAACGCCAATCACATTAAAGCTGCACTGGATAATCTTGATTTTCTGGTAGTACAGGAGCTGTTTTTAACCGAAACAGCGGCATTCGCAGATGTCGTACTGCCGGCGGCCAGTTTCGCTGAATGTGATGGTACTTTTACCAGTACTGAGCGGCGGGTGCAACGGGTCCGCAAAGCCATTGAGCCATTACCTGGGCAGGCTAATTGGGAGACTATCTGCCAGATGTCAACTCGTTTAGGTTACCCCATGAGCTATGATCATCCCGGACAAATATGGGATGAAATGGCCGTCCTGTCACCATCGATGACTGGCATAAACTATGATCGTATTGATAAAGTTGGGCTTCATTGGCCCTGCCCCAGCAGCGATCATCCGGGAACCCCATTTCTCCATGCCGGCAAATTCACCCGGGGTCTGGGCAATTTCCAACCCTCTGACCATATACCACCTGGAGAGGTGCCGGATGAAGAGTATCCATTTCTCCTGTCAACAGGCAGAATTCTGTATCATTACAATGTCACAACCCCTTATTCAATGGGTATTAACAGCATGTGGGACCGTGAAAAAGCTGAAATCAACCCGCTGGATGCAGAAAAACTGGGGCTTCAGACCGGCAACCGGGTCAAAGTTACATCCCGACGCGGTGAGGTAATTAGTGAAATAAAAGTCACCGATCGAGTTATGTCCGGAATGATTTGGATGTCATTCCATCATAGTGCTACACCTACCAATG
>CAZBKS010000179.1:0-5324 GCA_964492475.1 uncultured Syntrophomonas sp.
AAAGACTTTGCCACGGGGTAAAGGAGAACTCCGCATGGGGGGACAGGGACTTTCCCTGGCACTTCCCATTCAGATCCTAAAAATCTACCGCAAAAACGACTTCAGCCTAATCACAAATATCATTTCCCACAACGAGGAGTTTATCGGGGATCTGCCGCAAAGGACCGCCAATGTATCTGGAGATGAACTATTTGATTTTATCTTACAGGACCATAAGCAAGCAATGGAAATCATGACTGAGCCTAAAGCCGTAGCAGTATGGATGGTCGGGATGCTGGCAGTAAAGTGGATCAATAAAAACATGGAGAAATGGCTGGGCGAAAAAGGTGCAGTCGATGTACTCTCTCAGTCGGTAGACAACAACATTACATCTGAAATGGGGCTTGAGCTTTTGGATGTAGCCGATGCTGTCCGGAGTTTTCCGGCCGTAATTGAATATTTTCATAATGCCAGTGATGAGACCTTTTTTGAGGACCTGTCCGGTTTGGAAGGCGGCAAAGCGGTCAGCCAGGCCATGAGGGCGTACCTCGAAAAATACGGCATGCGCTGTTCCGCTGAGATCGATATCACCCGTCCCCGCTGGAGCGAACAGCCGACCGCGTTGATTCCCATGATCCTCAACAACATCAGGAACTTTGAGCCGGGCGCCCATAGGATGAAATTTGAGCAGGGACTTAAGGAAGCCAAGGAAAAGGAACAGGAACTCTTAAGCCGCCTGGAGAAATTACCCGGCGGCAAGCGAAAGGCAAAAAAGGCCAAAAGAATTATCGGAACAGTACGCAATTTAATCGGCTACCGGGAATATCCCAAATACATGAATATCCAACGTTTCTACATTTATAAACAGGCATTGCTGAAGGAAGCCGGAAAGCTCGTGCAAAAGGGAGTTATCCAGAAGCCGGAAGACATCTATTACCTGACCTGGGAGGAACTCAAAGAAGCAGTTAAAACCAACCGCTTGGATTACGGCATTATAACCAGGCGGGAGACGGAATATCCGGCCTATGAGAAACTGACGCCGCCGCGCTTGATGACGTCTGAGGGAGAAGTCATAATAGGCGAATACGACACCGTCAACATTCCCAAAGGCGCTTTGGCAGGTGTACCCGTTTCAGCCGGCGTCATAGAGGGCCGGGCGCGGGTGGTTTTAAAGCTGGAGGACGCCAATATAGAGGAAGGTGATATCCTGGTCACCAAATTCACCGACCCTGGGTGGACACCTCTCTTTGTAACCGTCAAAGGCCTGGTGACGGAAGTGGGCGGCATGATGACGCATGGAGCAGTTATTGCCAGAGAATACGGACTTCCCGCAGTTGTCGGGGTGGATGGTGCCACCACGCTGATCAGAGATGGACAGAGAATCCGCATCAACGGTTCGGAAGGGTATGTGGAAATCCTGTAATAGCCCTGGAACAGCCCAAGAAGCTTTCCATATGACAAATTGTGAAAGAGAAAACCAAGTCAGGAGGATTACAATGAAAAAGAATAAATATATAACCCGGTACGTGTTATCGATGTTTTTGTAAACTCTCGAACATGAAGGGACCCAAATTTTAAAGGACAGGCCCGAAGGTAACTGGTAGATCTGCCTATGATCCCAGAGATCTTTTGAAGCTTTATCTATATAGGTACATGAACCATATCCGGTCTTCGACCCACAGATCCAAATAATAGATATTTTACCAAATGTTCTTAGTTAAAGGTTATAATAAGTCCAGAGGATCAAAGGCATTTAATTGGCGTTATTTGATTTAGGAGGTAGAAATCATGGAGAATACTGCATTCTCAAAGTCTAAAGCGTATCGAATGCCGATTATCATGATAATTGGGCTGGGACTGATCTTGTTTCTTACTGCCGGCTCCTTAAGATACTGGCAGGCCTGGATTTATTGGACGATTTTTTCGGCCCTCACTATTTTCATTACCGCATATTTCTTCAAAAGAAGCCCCGAATTACTGGCCAGGCGATGGGAGTATAAAGACCAGGAAACGGTGCGGAAAACACCTGGTTTTTTAAACTTTTTTACCCTTTTTTATTTTGTAGCCGGCTTTGATTTTCGTTTTCACTGGTCAACGGTGCCGGTTTGGGTGGTAGTTGCAGCTAATCTTATGGCTTTCCTGGGTTACGTTTTTATCATCATAGTATTTAGGGAAAACAGCTACGCTTCAGGCAATATAACGGTTGCAGAAGAGCAGCCGGTAATAGCAAGCGGACCCTACGCCATAATACGCCATCCCATGTACACGGGAATGCTGCTAATGGTGTTATTTGCTCCCCTGGCTTTGGGTTCCTATTGGGCTGTAATACCCAGTCTTCTTTTCATACCATGGACGGTCATCAGGATAAAAAACGAAGAGGAACTGCTGTTAAAGAACCTTCCCGGCTACCGGGATTATTGCATAAAGACGCCATACCGTTTAATACCATCGGTTTGGTAACAATCGATGTATATTCCTGATATTGGGTATATAGTATTTTTAATAAAAAAGTAATATAATATATCAAAATAATTAATATGGTGGATTTATAGAGAATCCTGAACAACAGGAGGCTCTGAAGAACCAGTATTTATTGAAGCGGCCAGGTGATGGTTTCTTCAGATGGATATTGGTTTCTTTGTTTTCCAGGGGCTTATTTGTATCAATATAAAATTGAGGGAGGAATTAAAATGATAGTTTTAACAGCCGCGTTTAAGGCGAAGACCGGGAAGGAAGGGGAACTTGAACAAACACTCAGGGCTATGATACCGGAGGTTCAGAATGAGAAAGGTACTATGCTGTACATTCTTAATCGCTCAACCAATGATAAAGGACAATTTCTTTTCTATGAAATGTACCAGGATGATAAAGCATTGGAACTCCATAATGCGACCCCGTATTTTCAAGCATTACTTAAAAATATCGATGAGCTGATAGCCGAGCAGCCGAAAATTGAACTTTATGAGGACATTTCTTCAATTAGCCGTTAACGGTGATTATTTGATAGCAGTATTGATGGAAAATTTTCTATTTAGGGAGAACAGCACTTCCAGAAAAGAAGGCAAATGGCGATGGAAAGATTAAAGAAGTATAAGAGGAAGTTGAATGGGGTTGATTCTGTAAAGCAAACGGGACAATTTAAGGTCAAATGCCGGGCCTGATCTCTTTTAAGTCCAGATGCTTAAGTTCATAAAAAAGCAATATACCCGTTAAAATAAAAGAACCCAGGTCGGCAAAAGGTGCTGCTCTCCATACACCTTCCAAGCCCCAGAACTGCGGCAAAATAAGTAAGGCAGGAATATAGAGCAATATATATCTTGATAAAGCTAAAATGGTGGCTTGTTTAGCTTTACCTACCGATTGAAAATAAATGGAGCCGACAACTTGAAAACCTACAACCGGAAGGAAGAGAAAAACCATTAAGAGACCATGAGAACCCAGGGTAATTAACGGCATATCACTTTTGGCAAATAGACCTACTATGGCCTCGGGAAAGAGCCGGGTGAAAACGAAACCCAGCGAGAGAATCAATGTAGCGGCGGCAATTGCTGATTTCAATGCTTCTTTAACCCGTTTATACTGTCCGGCCCCGTAATTATACCCAATAATCGGCTGAGCTCCCTGGCTTATGCCGATGACCGGCATTACCAGGATCGTCGAAATGCTAAAAATAATGCCCATGGCTGAAATAGCCAGGTCTCCGCCGTAAATACCCAGGCTTTTGAGCAATACCAACTGTTTGACACTATCGACCAATTGCATGGCAAAGGGAGAAAAACCGATACTAAAAATTTGCTGTATGACTGAAGGCTCCGGTTTTAAACTATTCCAACGAATTTTTAAAAAGCTTCTTCCTCCCAAAAAATAATACATAATCCACCCAGCAGAAATCCCCTGTGCTATCACGGTAGCCAGAGCTGCTCCTTTAATTCCCAAACCAAGAATAAAGATAAAATAATAATCCAGAATAATGTTGGCAACTGCTGCAACAAGCATAGTATACATAGCTGTGCCGGGATTTCCTTCGGCGCGTATGAAATTGTTCATGCCAAAGCTGATTCCTAAAAATACGGTGCCCAGCAAGATTATTCTCAAGTAGTCGCTGGCATAGGGTAATACGTCATTACTGGCTCCCAATAACTGCAATAAAGGAGTCAGGAAAAGCAAACCTGGAATGGTCAGGGCTAATGAAATAATAATCAGCAAAAGCAGGGCATTTCCCGCTATTAATTCGGCCTCCGCCTTTTTCCTTTCGCCCAATCTGATGGATATCAAGGAGGTGGCTCCCATTCCTACCAGCATGGAAAAGGCCATAATGATAAGCGTAACAGGGAATCCAATAGTGGTCCCGGCAATGGCCAGGGAACCAACCCCCCGGCCAACGAAAATCCGGTCCACAATGTTATATAAGGCACTTACTGTCATTCCAACTATAGCGGGTGTGGAGAATTTTAAAAGAAGCGTGCCGATACGTCCTTCTCCCAATTGTTTAGAATGATCCATCTGATACTCCTCAATGTTTTTCAACAAATTCAATTGTTTATGGCAAGTTTCTTTAAATCCCACCACTTCCGCTACAAGTCAGAACTTTAAGAGCTTGTAATTATGAGCCTAATCCGCGGCTGCACTCCCGCAACTTGGATTAGTCCAACTAGTCCCCTTGTTTTCCACTCAGGCTGTCTGAAAAGTCGCATCTTCCAGAGCGAGGCAAAAAGTTCAAGAGCAAGGCATTAATGAAAGCCCGTGATTGAGGCGTACTTAGGTACGTCGATTGAACGGACTTTTGTTAATAACGCAGCTATTGGGCTTTTTGGACGCTCTGCACTCTGCCCGCATCACCATCGACAACGATTTCCTGTCCTTCCTGAATGATTCGCATGGCCCCGGCTACATTTACTACGGCTGGTATTCCGTATTCGCGGGCAACAATGGAGCCATGGGATAGAAATCCTCCGGTTTCCATAACTATTGCCGCGGCTTTTAAGAACAAGGGGGTCCATGCCGGGTCGGTAGAGGGTGCTACCAGTATCTCCCCGGGTTGCAGGCGGTTTCCTTCGGACGGGTGGGCAATTAACCTGGCTATGCCGGAAGCTCTCCCGGTCGCTGCTGCTACCCCTCGCAGACAGTCTCCTGAGCTATGGCCCACCGGCCCTGAAAAGACCGGCTTTTCGCCGCAGATGATATCAGGAGCAGGAATCGTTTCTTTTCTCTGGTAGCTTATTTTTCTAAATTCCACCAGGGCCTTAAGCCCGTTACCATTCCACTCCTCACGCAAAATGGAAAACAGATCCGGCCAGGAACAGAAAAATACATCGTCAGGCTCGCTAATAAGGCCCTGCCGGCAT
>CAZBKS010000180.1:0-5295 GCA_964492475.1 uncultured Syntrophomonas sp.
TCTTCACTTATCTTCCCTTTGCCGCGCAGCTTCTTAAAAACATCCTGCAGTCTTTGTGATAGCCCCTCAAAAGCCACTGTAACTCTCCTTTTTATCTCAAATCATATCATCAATTGCCCTTAATATTTTCAAAGCTTCATCTATCTTGTGTTTCTCCAAGGATTCGGTATCATTCAGTAATATGAATACTCTATCCAGGTGCTCCCGGGTAAGCGAAAAGCGTTCCAGCAGGCAGAGGCGCTGTTCATAGTCAGCCAGGGCTTGTTCTGCTCTCCTTAACAGGTCATAAACACCCTGCCTGGATATCGCCATACTATCCGCAATTTCGGACAACGACCAGTCATTTTCATAATAAAGATTCAATGCATCCTGCTGCTTTTGAGTAAGCAGCGGCCCATAAAAATCTTTCAGCATTATTATCTTCTCAGTCTTCTCAATCATTGTCAGTTTCTCCGTGTGTAAAGTAAAATTACTTTACTTGTAAAGTTTACTCATATTAACCGCCGGTGTCAAGAAATCACTAAATATTCTTATCGTTTTCTTTTGGACTCCAAATAATCCAAACTAAATTGAATTATCCTTTACCATACTGTAAATAATTAATAAAATAGCAGAAGAAGGATTATCCAAATTTATAATAAAATAAAAAGGAGCAAGAATATGAAAGAAAAAATTGCCCTGTTAACAGATAGCATGTGCGATCTACCCAACGAATTGGTTCAGAAATTTAAGGTCAAGGTTCTGCCGGCCAAGGTAGTATATCCAGATCGGGAATATTCAGACCGGGTTGAGATTCAGCCGGATGAGGTTTACAGTCGTATGCCGGAAGAAATACCTACCACCTCCCTGCCCTCCCTGGATGAAATTAAGCAGGCCCTGGATGAAATAAGAACTGAGGGATTTACCCATGTACTGGCAGTTCACATATCCAGCGGACTATCAGGCACCTTCAATGCGGTAGAGTTTATATGCCGCGATGTTCATGATTTAACTGTTAAGGTGATTGACTCCAAAACCCTTTCCATGGGAACCGGCTGGATTGTCCTGGATGCCGCCCGTAATATCAAAAATGGCCTAAGCTTTGAAAATGTTATCGAAAGTGTACAAAAACTGCAAGATAGCGCAAGGGTATATTATATCCTGGAAACCCTGGAGTATCTGCGCCGGGGTGGGCGTATCGGCAAAGTTGCTGCAATGCTGGGAGAATTTTTGCATTTAAAGCCGGTTATATCGGTAGGAGAAGACGGAAAATACTTTACCTACTGTAAAGCCAAGGGGAGAAAAAAATCTATCGAAAAACTGGTGCAGATTGTAGAAGCGGCTACCAGTGAAAAACAAATAAATCTGGCCGTAGTCCACGGTGGTGCTCAACAGGAGTGCCAGAAATTAGCGGAGCGGCTGAGCAAACTGCCTAATATAAAGGAATTCATGAGTTCGGACATAAGTCCGTGCCTGGGAGTACATACCGGCCCGGGTTTACTGGGAGTATGTTTTCATGAAGTATAATAGACCGGGGTTAGTAACCACTGTATAAGCGGTCCCGGCTTATTGTCGACAAAGTCAGCAAGGCCCGATGCCAGAAACCCCAAAGGGCCACCCGTAACGGGGCAACTGATGTGCCTTTCATTTTCATTGCGGCACAATTAAGGGTTCAAACTCGCTGTATTCTAACTAATAGAGAAATGAAGATTAAAGTATAATAAAAGACCGCCGGCAAGACGTTTTTGAGTACGTTAACCGAGCGGTTTTTTGATTAGTGCTCAGATTCGCTTCATATTATTGGTATAACGTTGTATTAGACCATAGTATAAAATGCCAGATCACAGTTAAAACCGTTCGTTCTGAATCAATCAATGGCCCTGATTTTTATTCAACGGGCAGACGTTCCTGGGCTAGCCTTTTTCTTCTGATAAATTTTCGCTGCAGCAAAAATTATGGAAGGGTAAAGAATATGTATAGGCAACATACTAAAAGGCACCATGGTTTCCAGAAACAATATTTCAAGATCTGCCCTGAACATGTAGCTGGTCAAGACAATCAAGAGCAGGCCCGCGGGCAGAATCAAGTGCCGCATATCCTGCAGTTTGAATAATTTTTGAATTCCAATTATAAGTCCCTGATAAGAGAAAAGCAGGGCAAACAATCCGGTTATAAACACCAGGGCAAAGAAGAACAGTTCTATTCTTTGAAACTCGCTTAGTTTCATCAATCGGAAGGCCTCATACAGTGGAAAACGAGCCAAAAGGGTAAGTCCCTCTCCCATGACCGAAATAGTAAGTGCACTCCTCATTACCATAATTGACGCCGCGATAATATACCAGATATAAATAACCTTTTGTTTGGCGGGCAGGTCAGTAACAAAAGGCAGATACATCATTAGGACACTGGACTGGGCAAAAGGCCAGTTAGCTGTATAAATTGATGCAGCCAGGACCGGTTTTAAATCTGCCAGCACCGGGGTCAGGTGGGAAAAATCCGAACAGCAAATAATTAAAATGATAAAAGAAAGCACAATAAAAAATGGTATTAACCATACCAGCAGTTCCACCAATCGAGCTACGGCATTAATTCCCTTATATAGACAATAAGCAGCAGCCAGTATAATAATGGCATAAATAGTATATACCTTCAGGTCCATAATTATAATGTTTAAAAAAGCAGTAAGATCATAAAGATAAAAAGAGGCAATGAGAAATAACAACCATATATAAAAAGCATTAAATACGTTGCCAAAAAATTTACCCAGGACTATTTCACTTATTTCCAGCATATTCATTCCAGGAAACATATTTTGTATCGAGATAACCAGCAGCAGTATAAATATACCCATCGGAGCTGCCAGCAGAGTTGAAGTCCAGGCATCTCTTCCGGCCATACTCTCCGGCATATATATAACCGCACTGCCCAATATTAACGTAAATATGAGAAAACCGGCCTGTCGACTGGCTATATGGTTATCGCTCATTGCTTATCTCATCTCCTATTTGCAGTAAAGACTGGAAAGTTTCCGCCATCGGCTGGGTTGCATATAATATCCGGTTGGGATTGGGAAGTATGTTGCTTTTCAAGTGATACGCTATGCCATAGGAAATAGACAATATTATCAAAACTGCGACTATGGTCAAGTCTTTATATGCCCGGCCTTTTAATAAACCAGGCAGCTCCAGGATTATTATTAAACCAGCAAAAAGAACCAGAATAAAAAGCATGTTCAGCTCTTCCTCCTTTATTTGAACTGAAAAGATGTTTTGCTAAGCTCATCACTGCTTAGACTCACCTTCACCTCTATCCTGCTCTGAATATCAGGAAACAGCTCATCCCAATCAGAGCCTATCTTATCCCATAACACTGGTTGGTAACGGGCAGTTGTTAATCCCCAACCCAGAATATCACTATTGAGCATCTGTGCCCTGGTAATGCAGGCCTGTACTTGCTCCTCTATCCGCCGGCTGGCCATATTTTCCAGGCGCCCTTTATGCTCCCGGGAATAGAGTCCGGCTGTACCAGCCTCCTCCAGATATCGCAGCTCACATTCTATGGATATTCTCATGCTCAGCTGACCTTCCTGAATAACCGGACGGGTCTTACTGGTGCAGCTGCTTATTTCCATAGTAACCGAAGCGGCTTCCCGAGCTGGCTTATCAACAATTACCAGACCTCCGCCTTTGTTTGTCGTCTGCAAATAAGAATAACCCTGGCTTTCTCTTTCATTGAGTGCCCCAATTACTCTGTTATCCTTTACCACGGCCATGCCCTGAAGCTTTATACGTTCCTGTCCGCTTTCTTTGGCAATTGTTAGCCGGGGTATAGCCGGCTCTATACCCGGAGTCACCAGGTACTCCAGAAGCTGCGCGCTCTGCAGGGGCATATAGTAACCCAGCTCTTCTTTCTGAATTTCCAACTGACAGGGCAGGCATCTGGCCGAACCACTGCCAAAGGTACCCTTGTTCAGAACGTCCAGCACCTGCTGGACGTTCGCATCATGGGTTACAAACACATAGGATTGCAGACGGGTATTCCGGTTGCGAATCAGAAAATCACTCACGTAAGCTAGGTCTTCGCGAGCCAGATCCTCCCCGATGAATATGCTGTTAGAATGTATCCATAAAAAAACCCGGGGGAAATATAGAAACATATTACGGGCCGCTTCCGCTGCCGTGCTTCCAGTTCCCATTATGATTATATTACGGTTCGCTTGGCTCTCCCCGGTTTCAGTTCTGGCTACCGGCTCCGTAGTCTGGGCATAAAAAGCCAGTTTTCCATTTTCCAATAAATCTACACTAAAATTTTGGGCGATAACTGCATCATTGATTTCCAGCAAATTGTAACAGCCCCCCATCATTAGCAGAAGAATAAGAATAAATACTTTTATTATCTTTTTCATAGAAGACCTTTCTGCTTTTATATATTTAACCATTGGGATGCACCATAAATAATATTTTCTAATGGATTTAGCAGCGGCCACTGGTAGTATTGAGCCAGAGACAAATACACACCCAGGGCAAACACCAGGGAAAACGCCAGCAATTCCCGGCGCCACTTATTTTTGATAAGAACCGGTACTTCCAAAATAATGATGGTTATATATATCGCAATTAAAACCAGAAGAATAAGTTTCCCCCCCTATCAAAGTAACATTGGACTCAAACTGCAGCTGCTGCTGTTTCTCATTTATACACCAGCGACCTGTCCGTGAGGTAGGTTCTCCTAATTTTAAATTCCACGTTCAGCTCGGTTTTAAGTCCGGGAAATATCTGATCCCAGTTATTTTCAATCTTTTTCCACAAATCGGGGTCCCTGGCATTAACCATAGCTCCCCAGCCAAAGATATCACTATCCAGTTTTTGAGCCTGCTTAATACAGGCCTGTATATCGTTTTTAATCTTCACTTCAGTCAAGTACTCCAGCATTGGTATATTATCCAGGGTCAAAATGTTTTCTGAGCTGGTCTGTTCATAGTAATTACCCTCACCTACATACTGAATCCTAATCACTATCTGGCTATCGCTTTGTATCGGTTCCACTTTAGTCTGTGATCTTGTAATTTCTAAACCTACCCGGCCCGGGCCACCCAGTGGAGAAGGTATATTAATGAGACCTCCCTGGATGCGTCCAGGATTAATAAAGCGTAATCCCCGGCTTTCGGTAGGATTTAAATATCCTACCATCTTTCTTCCTTTAAACACTGCCGTGCCATCCAATTTAATGGTTTTCCCGTTAAGACTGTCAAACAGACTGACCTGGGGAGCTACCGGCTCAACCCCTGATTGTGCAAGTTTATTCAGAAATTGGTCG
>CAZBKS010000181.1:0-5293 GCA_964492475.1 uncultured Syntrophomonas sp.
CCTACTGCATCCGCAGCCAGATTGGAAGGAAGCAAGGTCTTTACCAAGAACCTCTTTAAAAAATATGGCATTCCTACGGCTAAATATGATATCTTCAATGATATGGAGCTAGCCCGGGAGCACATTAAAACTTATACTGACATGGGAAAACCGGTGGTGATAAAGGCCGACGGGCTGGCCGCCGGTAAAGGGGTAGTCGTGGCGGCGGATTACAAAGAAGCCAGCCAGGCTATCGATTCCATAATGAGAGATAAAGATTTTGGGTCAGCCGGTGATAACGTGGTTATAGAAGAATGCCTTTTCGGGCAGGAGGTCAGCTTTTTTGCTATAAGTGATGGCAAAAATTTCGTGCCCCTGGTATCAGCTCAAGACCACAAGCAGGTCTTTGATAATGATGAAGGCCCCAATACCGGCGGCATGGGTGCATACTGCAACCCTCCCATATATACCCCGGAGTTGCATCAGGTAGTTTTAGATACCATAATTGCTCCGGTAATTGAAGCTATGGCGTCCGAAGGGACTCCTTACCAGGGTGTATTGTATGCTGGCCTGATGATTACCGCAGATGGTCCCAAGGTGCTGGAGTTTAATGCCCGCTTTGGGGACCCGGAAACCCAGGCGGTAATGCCCTTAATAAAAAGTGATATCCTGCCGCTGTTGGAGGCAGCTGCTCAGGGCCAATTGGAAAATTACCAGGTCCAAATCGACAATGGAACCTGCATATGCGTAGTTCTGGCTTCTGAAGGTTACCCAGGCAGTTATGAAAAAGGTAAAAAGATACAGGGTATTGATCAGGTAGATCCGGATACCCTCATTTTTCATGCGGGGACGGTGAAGAGAGACGATGGTTTTTATACCAGTGGCGGTCGGGTGCTGGCTGTAGTAAGCCGGGGAGAAAATATTAAAGACGCTGTTGAAAAGGTATACAAGGAAGTCCACAAGATCGATTTTGAAAACATGCATTATCGTACTGACATTGCGAGTAAGGCCCTGATATAGGAGTGAAAATATGAATCCCAGAATAGCTCCATTTATAAGAGTAGGAGTTTTCATAGCTCTGGCAGCTATGCTACTGCACCTGCCGACCAGGGAATTTCTGAAAACAACTTTTATGATGGGAATACCTTTTATCTTTATACTGGCATTTATGAGAAAGACCAGAAGGTACTCTTTGCCATGGATGATCGCTATAGTACTAGCGGTCGTTACAGTTGGGGGATACATATATATGCTGAACGGTTTGCCACAGCGAATAGCAGCCCATCAGATTGTCATTGATGGGACTGGATTACTGACTGATGGTGAGTATGATGAGGCGGAGCAAAAATTCAGTGAACTTGAGCAGTATGGGGATATAAATACTATGAATAAAAAACTGGCTCTGGTAGAAAAGGAAAAAGAAGCGGCCCATCTGCTCCAGCAGGCCAAGGCACTGATAAAGGCTGGAGAAAAGAGAAAAGCCCTGGCACTGCTGGAAACTGTACCATCAGATACCAGAGCTCATCAGGAAGCCGCCAGACTGATAAAAACTTTAGAAGAGTAGGGGTTAAAAGATGGTTACACTGGAACAGGTGAAAGCAAATACCATGGTACAAGCCTACATGAGGCTGGGCAATGAATACATAGGCACCCTGGGCGCCATTGAACATAATCTCAACCATGCGGAATATGTTTCCATGCTAAGTTACGATATACTTGAAAAACTCGGTTTCACAGAAAGACAGGCCGAGCTGGGGGCTATAGCAGGTTATTTGCATGATATCGGCAATCTGGTTAACCGTTATGGGCACGGTATGTCTGGTGCCCTGCTGGCCTTTGATATCCTGATGGAGATGGGAATGGAACCGGCAGAAATTGCGGCGGTTATGGGAGCCATAGGAAATCATGAGGAGCATGCAGGAGGTAACAGCGTAAATGCTATCGGAGCAGCTTTAATACTTGCTGATAAATCAGATGTACACCGCTCCCGGGTCAGGAAACATGAGATTTCTGCCTTTACTCCCCGGGATAGAGTAAACTATGCAGTGACCGATACTAACCTGCTCATCGATGCAGATAATAAATTGATTTCTTTAGAAATTGATATTGATAATGAAGTATGTTCAGTTATGGAATATTTTGAGATATTTCTAACCAAAATGCTTATGTGCCGGCGAGCTGCCCAATATCTGGGTTGTGAATTTGCTTTGCTGGTAAATAGAAACCGACTGTTATAAGGTCAGAAGATTTACTAGTGCTGGGGAGCAATGAGAATATTGAGAGGTTCCCTGGTCAGTCGGTGCCAGGATGTAGTTCTCGGGTTAAGGAAAGGGGACACACCAGGCTGAGGACCATGGAGTCAATTGAGTTGTTTTCATGGATGGTAGGCAGCCGGGTGGAATTCTCATAATAAGGTCAGGGGACACACCTACCTTGGGGTTCCTGGTGATAGGAATGTCCCCATTACATAGGAATGTCCCCATTGCAGCGGAATGTCCCGGTCAAGGTCAGGGGACACACCTCCATTGAAGTACCTTGTTTGAAGGAATGTCCCCATTATGGAGGAGCGGATAAGATGAGGAATAGGCAAATTCCAAGAGGATTGCGTGATTTACTACCGGAAGAAGTAAAAGTGATGAGAAGTATGGAGAAAAAGGCCGCCCGGCTTTTCTCCAGTTATGCTTATGAAGAAGTTATGACCCCAACTTTCGAGTTTCTCGAAGTAATTGAAGCCGGGAGAGGGAGCAGACGGGAAGACTTATTTCTCTTCATGGACCGGGAGGGGGGTATTTTGTCCCTGCGGCCGGAAGTGACCGGGTCTATTGCCCGCATGGCATCTACCCACCTGCATGATGCTGAATTTCCCCGGCGGCTCTTCTATACCGCTAATGTATTTCGCCATGTGCAGCCCCAGCTGGCTCAATACCGGGAATTCAGGCAAACCGGGGTGGAACTGTTGGGGGCAGCCGGGGTATGGGCGGATGCCGAGGTGGTAAATATAGCGGTTAAACTGCTGGAAGGTATGGGTTTGAAAAGATTTAAGATCAGTATCAATCAACTGCCTATATTTAACAGTATTCTGGACGACAGCGGCCTGGATGCTGAGGACCGGGCATTGGTGCGCAAGCTGGTGGAAGATAAAGACCTGGTTCAGCTGTCCCAAGTGTTGGAAGAGCTTCAGATAGAAGATGATTTAAAAGATACTATTGCCGCCCTGCCGGTTTTACACGGGGGGCTGGATGTAATTAATCACATACCTTATGTGGAAAAGAATCGCAATGCATCAGCCGCAGTGGAAGAGCTGATGAAACTCCATGATGCGTTAAAAATATATGGGGTTATCTCCAATATCGTGGTGGATATGGGGGTATTAAGAAATCTGGATTATTATACCGGCCTGGTTTTCGAGGGCTATTCACCCGATCTGGGCTACGGCCTTCTGGGAGGAGGGCGCTATGACAACCTGCTCGGGCAGTTCGGCTTGACCTGTCCCGCTACCGGTTTTGCCCTGCATATGGATAGGCTGGCTCTGGTTTTAAAATGCCGGGATGAAGAAAAGGATCGATATCTGGTGGGAGGAAATAATTATCCAGCTATGATAGAAAAATCAGAACAACTGCGGGAACGGGGGTTCATTGTAGAAATGGATCTGGGAGAACATAGCCGGGCCCAGTTGGAGAAGAGAATCAGCGGGAAAGACAACTGGACCCTCTTATATTTGGAATAAGGGGTGCTACAGGGTTTTCCCTAGTAGAACCCACCCATGGTGGGAAGTTAAGGTGGGGTTCTCGTAATAAGGTCAGGGGACACACCTACCTTGGGAACTCGGAGTCAGTTGAGTAGATTTCGTGTATGGCAGGAAGTAAAGTGGGAGTCTCACGCTAAGGAACAGGGACACACCAGGCTGGGAGTTGCCAGGAGGTTGAGAGTAGTTGTAATTTGCCGGTGCCGAGGTGGGGTTCTCGTAATAAGGTCAGGGGACACACCTACCCTTGGGAACTCGGAGTCAGTTGAGTAGATTTCGTGTATGGCAGGAAGTAAAGTGGGAGTCTCGGGCTAAGGAACAGGGACACACCGGGTTGGGAACTCGGATTCAGTTGAGTAGATTTCGTGTATGGTGGGAAGTTAAGGTGGGATTCTCGGGCTAAGGAACAGGGACACACCTGCCCTTGGGCTTTTGGTGGCAGGAATGTCCCTGAGTATAGGCAGGAATGTCCCTGAGTATAGGAATGTCCCTGGTATAGGAGGAATAATATGCAGCAGGAATATTTAACTATTGCTTTATCAAAAGGAACTTTACTTAAGCCAACTGTCGAACTGCTTCAAAAAGTAGGATTGCCGGTTGGTGGTTTGAGTGAGGACAGTCGCAATATGGTTTTTACTTATGAGGATGAGGGTATTAAATACTTGATGTGCCGGCCTACTGACGTACCCACCTATGTGGAGCAGGGTGCGGCTGATCTGGGGATAGTGGGTAAAGACGTAATTGTAGAACAGGCTAAAGATGTTTTCGAAATGGTAGACTTGCAGTACGGTTACTGCCGCTTTGTGGTTGCGGTACCGGCCAGTATGAAAGATAAACACCTCCGGGAACTCAATTACCGGAGAGTCGCCAGCAAGTTCCCCCTCATTGCCGAGAAATTCTTTCGCGAACAGGGACTGCAGGTAGATGTTATCAAGCTGCATGGTAACGTGGAACTTGCACCATTGATGGGTCTGGCGGATATGATTGTGGACCTGGTTTCCACCGGGCGGACTCTTAAAGAGAATAACCTGGTAGAGCTGGTAAAAATAATGGATTCTACGACCCGGCTTATATGCAACCGGGTCAGTTACAGGACGAAACACGAAAACATCCAGCCGTTAATAGAGAACATGCAGAAGATATTGAAGGGTGGGGACAGCACATGAAATTGCGAAGAATCACAGCCTCAAGTCCGGAATTACTAACTTTTTTACAATCTAATCACGATGATATGAAGAAGTATGAAGGTGTCGTGCGGGAGATCGGTCAGGAAGTTAAACAATGGGGTAATAAGGCGGTATTTGACTTCAACTTGAAATTTGATGGTGCCCCCATAAATGAAGATAATTTTATGGTCAGCGAGGCAGAGTTTGAGGCAGCCTACGATGCCGTAGATGATGAGTATATTTTTGCTCTGCGGGCAGCCATTGATAATATAGCCGGTTTTCATTCCAGGCAGTTGAGAAATTCCTGGATGGAACCAGACCAGAGAGGTTGTATACTGGGCCAGATTTATCGTCCTCTGGAAAGAGTAGGGATTTATGTACCGGGAGGAACGGCAGCTTACCC
>CAZBKS010000182.1:0-5290 GCA_964492475.1 uncultured Syntrophomonas sp.
ATGTCCGATACCAGGACAAATGGTGGGATAATCGTTGGCAAAGAAGTCGCCGGCAGCAGAACCAGCTACATAAAGGCCTTCGATAGGCTGGTCATTTTCGTCCAGGACATTCAAGTTAGTGTTGGTGCGCAGCCCGCCTACCATGGTAAGAACTGTACTCAAGAGTTTTCCGGCATAGAAAGGTGCCTTAACAATAGGAGTTAACAGCTCAGCCCGTTTGCCATAATCTACGTCATTTTTAGCTGCCACTATTTCATTATAACGCTTAACCGTAGCTACAAAGTTATCAACCGGCACTTCCATCTTTTCTGCCAGTTCTTCCAGGGTATTGGCAGTGACCACTTTGCCGTTGCTCAGATGCAGATCCAGTACCTGCTGTTCAGCTGCCAGGTCGAACTCGGTCCCAATGCGCTGGAAGGTTTGGCCAAAGAATAATCCGCCGCCGAGGCCAGCATCAATCTGCTGCTTAACCTCTGATAAACCATCAGCATCATATACCGTCCAGGCAATACCTTCCGGCTCATATTCCTTGGAACAGCTCTTGGATTGGGTATTAACATCTTCATTTTTAAAGCGATTGCCTAAAGCATTAACATGCAGAAAAGCATAGCTCTGGGCTCCAGATTCCAGGTGGATCACTGCTGCATGGGGTTCAACCTTCTGCATGGCTCCGCCGGCCCACATGGCCATTTTATGAGCATCTCCAGTATTGCATTTGTTGGGAAAATAAATTTGAGAATCAGCCTGCAGAGCAAAAGGATCGTATCTTTCTACCATTTCTTTATCGGAGGCATAGTCGCCAGTAGCAATTATTACGCCTTTGCTGGCATTATACTGGGTGTAATTGCCGGCTTCTCCTGCGATTATGCCGGTAACCGGTCCATCTCCATCTCTAAGCAGTTGGACGGCCGGAGTCTTGTAATGGATTTCAATACCCTTTTCCTTAATAATCTGTTCCAGAATAGGAAGCAGAACTGCGTTGCCGGCTCCTTCGATGTTACCATTCTGGTACATAAAGTCGGTGCCGTCCTGATAGAAGAAATGAGTAACAGGATATTCGGTGTAATCCGGTCCTTTAAAATATCCGTCCCACATGGCTATTTTTAATCCTCGGGGTTCAACCTGATCCCTTACCCAGTCGAAACAGGAGCCGCTCTTTTCTGCAAAGAGCCATAGTAAATCTTCTTTGCATCTTCCTTGAGCCCAGTAAACCCACCTTCTAACAACCTGACGGTAGTCTACCTTAATTCCCATCTCCTGCTGCAGTTTGGTGCCAAAAGCGGTAATGTGACCTCCCCGAGCAGCCGTAGTATCATTTTTGTCGATGAGCAAAGTCTTGGCCCCTGCTTCGTGAGCCGATAATACAGCGACTGTACCAGCCAGGCCGGCACCGATTACTAAAACTTCAGTATCAACGGTTTTCTTGATTTCAGAGGCAGGTATCGGGTCGGGCTTGGTTTCCCAGCTCCACTTGCTTTCTGTGCCAGCCTGTCCATCAGAAGGGGTTTCTTCTTTAGGGCTGCAGCCTGCCAGCATGCCGGCAGAAGCCAGGCCCACAGCTCCAATGGCTGTGCCCTGAATAAACTTTCTTCTGGAGATGCCTTTCTTTCCATTTTCTTCTAAACTCATAGATCCTTCTCCTCTCTTATTGGATATTTTTGTCGAATACACAAGAATCACGTGAGGAAGTATTAAGTTTAGTTTAATGGTACCATGCAGAATTAAGATATTCGATTGGGGGCGGATACTAAAATCCAGTTAAAACCTTGGGGTGCGCTCTAAAAGAAATTAGCCGGCATATAGATTATAATTGAGGTGAAATTGGTGAGGTATTCTAGTGTGGCATTTATACCTACAGGCTGCATTTCATTATAAATGGGAATGCCTGTTTTGTATAGTGGGGGGAATTATGGATGTTATGTGAGGGGTGCAGTTTAAAGCAGCAGATTCAGAGTAAGCGCTGCATTCTGAACCAAACAGTGCTGGAAAAGGAACTGGACCTCACAGATCAAGCCGTTCTGCAAATAAGCGAAGAGCTTGACCAATTAATTGTGAGCTGTCTCAAATGCCAGAATAATTTAACAAAATGCAATAATTATATCAAACAGGGAGGTCTTATAAATGGAAAATGATACAGCAAAAGGTGAAAAAGGATGGAAAGCCGTATTCAGTAAAAAAGTTATACTGGCGGGATTAGGAATAGCTGTTATTATTGGAGTTGGGACCGGGGCTTACCTGGTCAAGGCCAGTCAAAATCCAGAATTTTGCAGCAGCTGTCATCTCATGCAGCCCTATTACGATTCATATCATGACAGTGTATTGCTGGCCAACAAGCATGCCGAAGCTGACCTGGTATGTCACGATTGTCATGAAAGCTCCATAGCTATACAGGCTGAAGAAGGTATCAAGTTTGTTACCGGAGATTACCAGATACCGTTGGAGAAGCGCGAATTTTCTCGGGATTTTTGCCTGGAGTGTCATGATGATTTTGATACTGCGGTAAAGGAAGCTACCAATTTTGAAGATTCCAATCCGCATGATTCGCACAATGGGGATTTGGAATGCAATGTATGCCATAATATGCATCAGGAGTCAAAAGTATTATGTTCCGAGTGTCATATCTTTAATTGGATCGACGAGCTGGATGATGGCTGGGTTAAATTATAGCCATGCAGGAATATAGCCACTATAAACATCTTGGAAGGGCAGCCATTTGGATGCCTGCACAAATAAATACTTATGAATTTGTTGATTTGTCTAAAGGCAAAAGCTAGAAAATTGTACAATTTAGTCAACGGGTGACTTGAACAAGCTGTAAGAAAATAGAAGTAGAGTACGGTTCTGCTGTTAAATTATTTCCGAATAGCTATTGATTAATGAAACAGTGGAACTGGTTTCTTTTTTATAGGGCCGGAGGAGTCGCTATGAGTTGCATTTTTCATTATATATTCAAAACTTTTTATTCTATGAGAACTGGAGTTGTCTTAATGGCATTGCTGGCTTTATTTTCAGCAGTTGGAAGCAGTATACTTCCGGATAGGTTTTACCATCTGCTGCTGTTCAATGCCTTGATAATTATGCTGTTCCTAAACCTGAGCTTATGTACATTTAACCGCTGCCTAAAGCTTCGGAAGCTAAAGGGAAAACAGACCGACATTGTAAGGCGGCTGCGGCAGTGGGGGCTGTTGATCCTGCACAGTGGATTAATACTGATCCTGATCGGGGGAATGATTAATAGTTGGGCCGGCCATACTGGCACGGTTACGCTGGCCGAAGGAGAGCGAGCAGTTATTGCCTCGGATGAAGCGGGGGAAAAAGTAACTCTTTTCCTGGAAGAATTTGAAATAGAATTATATGAAAACGATATGCCTTCCCAGTACTTATCAAAAGTACTGCTGTATAAAGGGGAAAGCTTGGAACGGAAGTCCACCATCAGTGTCAACCATCCCCTGCAGTATGAAGGCATAAAAGTTTATCAGCAGAGTTATGGCAGCATGGTAGAGGCGACTGTTGAAGGGGTGGGGAAGGTGGAAACCTGTTCGGCCAAGGAAGGTCAGATATTGGAAATACCGGGCGGAAGCTGGCAGGTCAAGGTTTTCAAATATGTACCCGATTTTGATCCGGCTTATGGTATGGAAAGCAAGACTAATGAGCCAAACAATCCCAGAGTAATCTATTCCGTTTATCAGGATGAACAGCTATTGGGGGTGGGGGCAGCACCTTTTGGAGAAAGGATCAAAATTGATGAAGCCTCTTACGTGGAGTTTAATGGACTCAAGAGCTATTCGGTTTTAAAAGTTAAGGAAGATCCAGGTTTGCCTTATGCAGGCGCCGGGGGAATTTTATTTATGCTGGGGGTCGTTCTGGCCGAGATTAATATTTTTAGAAACAAGCCGGAAAAAAACGATAGGAAACCAGTGGAGGAGTAACAATGGCAGTATTAATTAAAACGGGCATCGGCCTGGCACTGTTCATATATTTAATTAGCAGCGGTTTATATGCAGTCGGGTTGAAAAAAGACCACAGGAAAATACTCGGGGCGGCCCGTATAGCGGCTATTACAGGTGTTCTGGCCAACTTGACCGCGCTTATTGCCCGGACTATGTTAAGTGGTCGCTTACCTTTAACTGACGGTTATGAGTTTTTGTTAAGCTTCACTTTCATAAGTGTGCTCTTGTATCTGCTGTATGAAAAGATGAGTCAGGCCCAAAACGGTGGGGCAGTATTGATGTTCATGGCAGCTTTATTGCTGACGGCGGTGTTTATTTTCATGCCCCATCAGCATGGAGCCTACAGCCCGTTGATGCCAGCCCTGAAAAGTCCATGGCTTACCAGTCATGTATTAACAGCAGTAATTGCCTACAGTGCCTTTACTCTGGGGGCAGCTCTGGCCCTAGTGCAGCTGGTAAAAAAGGAGAACAGTGATGATATAAATGTTTATCGCTCAGTAGGCGGCGGCTTTGTTATGCTGTCAATATCCATCGTATTGGGTGGTATATGGGCCGAACAAGCCTGGGGAACTTACTGGAGCTGGGACCCCAAAGAGACCTGGGCACTGGTGACCTGGATAATCTATGCTATATACCTGCATATATACCGCAGCAAAGGCTGGAAAGGCAACAATGCCAACCTTATGGTACTGGCTGGATTTATTCTGGTGCTCTTTACTTTTTTTGGAGTCAACTATCTATTGTCCGGGCTGCACAGCTATGGCTAGGAAGGGAAACAGCAGAACCTTCCCTACGGTAAACCGCACTGTTATCTTATAAATATAAGAGCTTTTTCTTTTAACTGTATCAGGTATTCCTTTACTTTTTCCCATAATGTAAATTTGTAGAACTTCGCATCATACCAGAGATCAGACACCGTAACCAAATTATGAACGTTATTATTTGCATCCAGGGATATACCGCTGGCACTTCTTAAAGTACGAATTTCCATGTCCTGGCGGGCGTTATAAACACCTGCAAAAACCTGTCCGCTGAAAACATAAATCTCTATATTATCATATAAAGACACTATGAAATCTGTACCCCGGTCAGTTAGTCTGATTCTTTGAATCTTATCATCTTCAGCCAATACTACCGAAAAATGGCTGCCTTCTTGCACGGTATTAAACCTTGCGTTACCCCGTTTAACCTTGATTTCTACCAGTGCAGGAGATATGTAGTCCAATGATATTTCCGTGTTCCAGTCCAGGTAAACATACCCCCAGCTATCACCATTGCGCATCAGTCTGAGCACACATCTTCCTTCTTCGGTGCATAAATTATCCCCGGCCATCAGCCCG
>CAZBKS010000183.1:0-5219 GCA_964492475.1 uncultured Syntrophomonas sp.
ATCTCTACTTGATCTCCATTAATCCATAAATATACTGGTTCATCCGCCTTACCCTCAATGACAATTGCGTCATATCCTGCCTGCCTCATTTCAGCTCCCCAGGTTCCGCCAGAGTTTGAACAGGCAATAGCTCCTGTTAATGGTCCCTTGGTTACCACCATGTATCTGGCAGTTAGAGGTCCACGTACAGCGGTAAGAGGACCAACTGCAAATATCATCTTGTTTTCCGGACTCAATGCATCAATACCTGGGTCAATCTCTTCACTGAGCATTTTACTGGCCATTCCTCTTCCGCCCAAGAACTGACCTGCTATCTCTTTATCGAGGGGTTCGGTGCTAACCGTCCGGTTCGTAAGATTAACTCTCAAAACTTTATCCATCCAACCAAACATATGCATTCTCCTTTCGGTGATGTTTGACTTAACTGATTATGCTTTTTAAAAAACGTTTTGTTCAATCAACTTTGTTATTACTTCCAACTACCACTGGAATACCATAAGACTTCATTACTTCCAGCATTTCCAAAATATTGGCCTTCTGCTGTACTCTATCTGGCCAAGTGCGCCCCTCCAGAGGATAGGTTTTTCCCATCGTAGCGTATTTAAGTTTTCCATATTCATGAAATACCAGCAGCTGAACCTGCTTAACGGTATTTCCCATCTGGTTTACAATAAATTGTGCGGTAGCCCTGGCATTATCAATTGAATCATTATGATAGGGGATAACCGGAACCCTTATAACATAAGGAATACCCATTTTACTAATCCGGGTTAGATTTTCTAGAATCAATTCATTTCCTACCCCGGTAAATTCCTTATGTTTCTCAGAATCCATATGCTTAATATCAGTAAGAATAAAATCTGCATGGGGTAAAACCTGTTCGACAACATCCCAGGGAGCATAGAATGTGCTCTCAATACAGGTACCAATACCGGCCTTTTTGCAGGCTTTCATAAGCTCCAGGGTATACCGCCACTGCACCAGGGGCTCCCCACCGGAAATGGTTACACCACCATTATTGCCATAAAAGTCACGGTCTTTAAGGATCTCCTGTAAAGCTTCTTGTATAGTAGTAGTCTTACCCCATACCACCAGAGCATTTCCGGGGCAAACATCAGCACATTTCATACATCTAACGCAAAGTTCACGATCGATTGATTGCACTACATTGTCGGCTACAACAAGAATCTCCTTATAATTGCCATCAGGACACAGGTTTAAACAATAACCGCATTTTTCAATCCCTATACACCTATCCGGGTATTCCCCTATTTCCAGATATCTTTCAAAACCTTCAGGATTGGCACACCAGAGACAGCGCATAGCACACCCTTTAAGAAATAATTCAGTTCTGGTCCCAGGGCCATCATGGACTGTATATCTTTGGATATTAAATACTACACCTGTTTCTTCGTCAGCATTAGTTCCTTGTTTCATCTCCAGCACCTCCAATTACCAGCCAGCAGCGAAAGGATCAATAATAAAACCACCCGCCTGGCTTCCAGGGTTATCACGCCTATCATCAAGGCAGAGGAATCGCAGCAAATATACCTGCTGCCCCGAACACTACCAGCACTATCCACATGGTCCAAATAGCAAACGCCGGTGGATCAATATGTGTGTCACCATAAATCAGGAACAATCTTGATAGGTACTCACCAGCAAAGGCAGCCAATATCCCAAAGATGGCTCCCCAAATCAGGCTCCCGCCGCTGGCCGCACAGGCGCCTGCAGCTATCAGAGTTATATGATGAGTAGCCGGTATAGCAAATCCACCCTGCATCAAGAATAGAGAAACTGCCGATAGACCAAAGCCAATCACTACGCCACCATGATCAAAGCCCACAATAAGAGCCAGGTAACTGGAAATTAAACCAAAACTCAACCCAAGTACCAGAATCTGAAGGTTCGAAAACATTTGAGGAAGCCATGCGTTTTGCACAGATGGTTTCCAACGGTTCTCCCCTTCCGGAACTTTTCCAAATAGGCCGGTTTGCCCAAACATAAGGCGGGCAATGACTGCTGAAGTAACCACGGTTAAACCAACCGAATCTGTCCAGTGGAAACCATTCCATCCCCAAGGTATCAATGTTTGGAACACCCATACCAGCGCAACCCCCAATGATCCAAATATTCCACCTACCAAAAGAACATCCGGCTTATTGAGTCCTGTTAAGGCAGTACAAATATCCCGGCCAGTATCAAGATATTTCTTGGACCCCGCATAGGCTGCTGCTGCAACTCCACCTGCAAAAGCAGCCTGAGGTCCAACAATACTGCCAAAAGCTATATTATTAAGAAACAAGCCACCGGCTCCGGTAAAAGTAAGAGCTACACCCAGTAATACAAAAATACCGCATATGGCAAAGGCTGGAAGCGCTGCAAATGCGGCTCCAAGTACTCCTCCTGCGAAAGCCAGCAGTAGATGATGAAAACCAATATCGCCCATTTGTACTAGAAATTGTTCCATTATCGTATTTCCTCCTCTCAAATCTCTGGTCAATCCGAATTCATTGCGGATACCTGGGATGGTGCATGCATGCCATCCCAGGTCAGCCCCTAATTACTTAACTGCTGCTAATCCGGCTTCTGCACATGCCATGTCTTCTTCCACTGATCCGCCGCTGACCCCAATAGCCCCGATGACCTCACCGTTTTCGTCTGTTAGCGGATATCCACCACCGAATATAACAATTCGGCCCTGGTTAGTGGTATTCAGTCCGAAAAGCGGGCCACCTGTCTGGGCCGCTTCACCCAGTATATGGCTGGGTGTTTTGGTGGCAGCAGCTGTGAAAGCTTTATTATAAGAAATATCTATACTGGCTAAAATAGCTCCATCCATACGATGCTGGGCTACCAGATTACATCCGGCATCCACTACCGCAATAATCTGGGGAACTTGGATGGATTTTGCCTTGGTTTCAGCCGCTTTAATCATCTTGAGTGCCAGATCCAGAGTCATCTTCATACTGATCTTCCTTTCATCTTGCTCATCGCCTTTAGAAAAGACTAAAACTCGAGTTCGGTTCTATTGATAAGATCCTGCTGCAGGCTCGGGTCGAGTTCGGTGAAGAATGCACTGTAACCGGCAACCCTTACTATCAAACCTTTGTATTTAGCCGGATTCTTAACTGCATCTTCCAACACGTCCCGGCTGATAACATTGATCTGGTTATGCATGCCTTTGCGCTGGAAGTAAATCTTCATCATATTGATGAAGTTTTCATCTCCTACTTCTCCCATCAGGGTGGAGGGAGTAAACTTCATATTCAGCAATGTTCCGTTGGAAGCAATACCATGATCCAATGTGGATACTGATTTGACTACCGCTGTCGGGCCGGATATATCATGGGATCCTCTGAGGGTATGAACTGCGGATACACCGTCAGCGGTTGGTTCTCCTGCTTTTCTTCCATCAGGAGTTGCACCATTATTGGCACCAGCAGGAATATTACCTGATACTGGATATAATCCAGGTTGGAAAATTCCACCATGGGCAGTCGGCCGTTTTTCCAGGTGTTTACAGTAGGAAAGAGCCCCGAATCTGGCTAACTCATCAGCGTACGGATCATCATTACCGTAATGATGGACCTTGCTGCTGTTGACCAGCGCATACAATGCTTCGTAGCCTTCCCAGTTTTTCTTCAGTGCATCCAGCATTTCTGCTCCAGTAACCTTTTTTTCCTCAAATATCAGTTGTTTGATTGCTGCCAGACCATCTCCAACATTACCAGCTGCCAAACCCTGTGGTCCAATAAAGTTATATTTGGCACCACCTGCGGTTACGTCAATACCTTTATCAATACAGTCTTCAATCAACAGTGACAGGTAGGGCAGCGGCTTCCTGGTCTGATGGGCAATATCACAGGCGTTGCAGAAACCAACCAGGCGGTCTACCCAGTACTCCATCTGTTTGTCATAAGCATCCTTGACTTCGTCAAATGACTGGAAATCTGCCAGGGTACCCGTAGCCAAACCAATTTGATTTCCTGCTCCGGCACAAGTCTCGTAGCGCGGGCATTCTTTACTGCAGGTTAAACACTGGCCATTATTTATAGCCCATTCCAATATTTTATTCATATTGAAGAAACACATATCATGCCAGCCGTATTCACGTCCGCCGGCATCCGGTTCAACACAGCCCAGCGCATTGTAATCACGTGCATCTTCAATAGCTATGCCCCGGTTGGTCATGGAAGTAATAATTATTTCATCATTAAAAAAGGATGGTAAGCCAAAACCCATTTTGGCTACTTTAGTACATTTCAACCACCATTCATCGGGTTGATTTATATGATGTCGGGTAGTTATCCAGGGAGCCTGCAGCCTAAGATGGGCTAAAGCATCAATACCCATAAAACTCAATTCATTTGTAGCATCTTCCCCATCAGGTGTTACCCCGCCCAAGGTCAGGGACGGTCCTCCTATTTCCACACCGCCGAATGCCTGGGTTGAGCCTGCATCCCTAATCTTGGTTAATTCGCATACCTTGAGCCAGAAACACTCAATAAGTTCCTGCATAAATTCTTTGGTAGCAGTACCATCAGCCAAATCCTTTTTATAATATGGGTACATATACTGGTCAAATCGTCCATAAGCAATAGAATGACCGTTGCTCTCAATCAGAATTGCAACGGTAATAAACCAGGCCATCTGTATAGCTTCCTGGAAAGTACGCGGTGGGTCTTCTACAATCCGTTCACAAACATCGGCACACATCAGGAGATCTGCTTTTCTTTGTTCGTCTTTCTCTGCAGCCGCCATTTCTCTTGCTTCACCAACATATCTCTGGATATAGGTACTTATCGCCTCCAGGGATATCAGTTCAGCGCGGTAGAAGTTATTCTTTTCGATATCTGCAGGAAGAGTCAAATTTAATTCAGCCATTTTCGCTTCTACTTTTTCGCGCATGCCCTTCCAGCCTTTTTCAAAAAGCAGTTCAAAACGGGGAGAACAGTGTCCCACTCCGCCGAAGAAATAGTTGCCTGCGAAAAACAGTGCTTTACCATATGTTGCTTCACCTTTAAGTTCCTCATCGGTCATAAGGCTCTTGGCCAGATCGTGAACAGTATTGCCATGCCAATAGGAGTGGATAGATTTGAGTGCTTCCTCGGTTTCTTTAGTGTATTGGAAACGATCACCAGGTCTCTCGTTAAACGGCGCGTTATCAAATTCTTCAATAAACCAGTCATAGGAGTATTCAGGAAAAACAGGGGCGC
>CAZBKS010000184.1:0-5194 GCA_964492475.1 uncultured Syntrophomonas sp.
AACGAATGACACCCTAGAAATAGGCGGATTAGCAACCTTTGCCGATTTCCTTTTGGATGGGTTGTTATTCGACGCAATAGTACAGTTTAAAATCAACGATGCCCAGGATCGCACCAAGCAGCTACAACGTCAGGTGCAGGCGACTATTCATGACCTGAACATGATGAAGGAGCAAAACATTAAAAAACTATTGGAACTCGACCAAGAACGCAGGCGAATAATAGAAAATGTCAAGTGAGTGTTATTAGGTGAAACTACCTGCCTGTTACAGATGCTTTTCCATGAACCACCGGGATGGTTTAAGGTCAGATTGATAAACGTATATTACTGTCATACAAGGAAAGATGGCCCAAAATTAGGTGAGAACATGGGGAGCATTATTTTCATACCGAAGAACAATTGCGATTTTTAAGGCTGTGGCTTAAAGATAACATTTTAACTTTATGAGATAACAATTCAAGGTACTATGTATAATTTAGATAGAACGAAAACGCAGCCTTATATGCAGTTATTATTATAAATAGCTGCGGGATTCTGAAGCTCGGGCACATAACCATGGAAGTAGATTATTAAGCCAATGAGGGTGAGGAAACAGCAGAATGATAAAATAATTTAGTAAAGGTATGCTCAATTCATCATGGTAAAAGGAGTTTCAACAATGAAAGAAAGAATAGCTCAGTTAGTAGATTCAGCCGGCAACCTTCCCCGCGAGCTGTTGGGGAAGTGTGCTATTAAAGAAATACCGTTATATTTTAGCTTTGATCATCAGCATTATTATCGAGAAAACATTGATTATAGCAACTCGGATTTTTATCTGCATATGAAGGAGGAATCCCGGCAGATACCAAAAACATCGGCACCAAGCACATATGATTGGCTGAAGGGATATAGAGAAATGTATGAAAAGGGATACAACAAGTTTATTGTTACTACGATTGCCAGTAAGCTTTCAGCCAGCTATCAGAACGCCGTGCTAGCCCGGGATATGTTTTTTGAGTCTATTAAAGATGCTAAAGTCGAGATTTTTGACTCGGGAACATGTGCCTGCGGTCAAGCCGCTCTGGAAATAAAAATTGCCCAAATGATTAATTGTCAAAAACTCGGTTGGGAAGACATTATTAAACGAACGGGTCAACTTATACCCAATGCAGTATCTCTCTTTACAGTACAGGAATTAACCTATATGTTGGCCGGCGGCAGAATTGGGGGTGCAGCGGCCATGCTTGGAAATTTGGTTAAAATTCGGCCTGTTTGTGAGTTTGTAAATGGAGTAGTACATCCCGTTAAAGCAGTTAGGGGCAGGAAAAAATCTTTAGAGTATTTGATCAATACATGTGTTAACAGGATAAAAGACGTCCGTGATTCGGTTATTATTACCCAGCATGCTCTATGCGAAGAGGATGGGTTGTTTATTATTAAGGAATTAAAACAGAAACTTGGTCAAGACATACATATTTTCCAAAGCAATGTAGGAACTTCGGTGGGATCTCATTCTGGGCCAGGAGCTATAGGAGTGGGCTTCATTGGCGACTAGCATAGTTTTTGATAAGCATTACCAGGAAGCATCTGGAGACGGCCTTGTATCAGAATAGAACTTGAAAATTACATGGCATTCACCCGGTAGATTTTCAACTGTCCCGTCCCCCTGAGCTAAAGGTCATAGAGATGGTTTTGACGGTCAGGCCGATTGCTTCGATCAGTATTGCTGCAGTAAATACAGCGGCTGTCAGACCCAGGCTCTGCTGCCGGCCCAGAGCAATGTTGATGGAGCCATACTGGAAAGCTGCTATCATGGCAGCAAGAGTGAAATTCAAAAGCATCATGCCCCGGGCGGTAGTAGTTCGAATAGCCTCTAATCGCTCCAGGCCCAGTTTCTCTTTTTGCCTCCGGGGAAGATTGATATATCGGCCCGGATCTTCGGGCCAGATGATAAAAAACCAGTTTATCAAGATCATTGATAGCCATACTATTGCCCCGATCAGGGGCATAACATATACGGCCCAGAGTCCTTTTTCGCTCCAGGCATCCGGGGTGCCATACAACCCGAAGTGAGTTGGAACCTGCTCAGGGAGAAGCGGATAGTATTCGGCGGTATAGGTAAAGGCGAATACCAGTAGGATTATGGGGATCAATTCCAAGCAGGGAGGATAGTAAGTTTTAATTTTATTAAACATAGAAATATCCCTCCGTCACTTTAAGTTTACTATTGAATGTCAAGGCAGCAGCCAGGAAGATCATAATTTCTTGACCGTGCCGACCCTAAGTGACCAGCCTGGGAAATAAATGCTCATCAATTATTTCTATATTCATATTATCTTAATAAATCAATATTATTAATAATAACCTGCTTTGAGGATTTGGAGGTCTTATTAATGATATTTGCCAGTCGATGGCTGCGTTTGGAAGATCCGCCTATGCGGGGACCGGATGTAATGGAAATACAGGAGCAATTAAAAAGAATCGGTTTGTATCCGGGCGACGTGGATGGCTGTTTCGGTAAAGTCACCCAAACGGCGGTGATCAAGTTCCAGCAGATAATTGCCCAGGCTGCGGATGGAGTGGTGGGACCGGATACCTGGAATCAACTTGCTCTGAGAAGTATTCGCCAACCGGTAATTGCTGCGCTTGCTGCAGATAACTTGCCTAATATCTTCATTGACACAGTTAAAAGAAGACTTAAGTTTAGCTCCACCAGTCTTAACAAGACTTACAAGGTAGCGGTAGGCAAACCAAGTACACCCAGCCCCCTTGGGAATTGGGTGATAGTTCAGAAGGCCCTTAATCCAGGCGGACCATTCGGAGTCCGGTGGATGAGGCTCAGTGTACCATGGGGTGGTTATGGCATCCATGGTACTAATAATCCCAGTTCGATAGGCAAGGCCGTCAGTCACGGCTGTATTAGAATGTACAATGAAGATGTTATTGAGGTCTATGACCGTACTCCGTTAGGCACCCCGGTAACAATAGTCGGCAGTGCTTATACAGGCCGGAATATGAAATTGGGGGACAGCGGTTCCGATGTAGCCCAGGTGCAGAGGATGTTAAAGAAACTGGGCTATTACAAAGCGAAAATAGATGGTAATTTTGGCCCGCTTACCGAGCAGGCAGTGAAGCGCTTTCAGACTGATATGGGTCTACAGGTCGATGGTATTGTTGGACCTCAGACTATATACGCTCTCCAAAAAGCCTATGCTCTGGCTATTAATGATCAACAGCCCTGATAATTTAGAAATATAGCAGGTTGAACCAGGACGGTGAATCCATAATACAGCAATAGCAGGTCATCATTGGGTTCAATTAGACAAGCATAATGTACATGGTATAAAAGCAGGAGCCTGGATAATTATGTTGTAATAATATTATTGGGTCCTCATAGGAAAACGTTAGGCGTTAGGTGGGACCGATTCCTAACGCCGTCTATTGGGAGGAGGATTCCTCATTATTGAGCAAGCCGGGTATTGCAAGAGCTATTGAGGATTCGTTATTCGCCTCTTCCTTTCCAGGTATGTTTCATGGGTTCTTGTCATTTTGGGCATTTTGGGTACTTCGGGAGTCTCTGACGTTTCAATTGTCTCTATGGCTTCGGACATTTCAAGCATTTCTGGTGCCTCTTCAAATTCAGGCGTCGTAGGGGTTGCGAATGTCTCTAGCGTTTCTATTGCTTCAGGTATAATAGTTTCGGAAGTTTTTTGCTCTTCTGCTGGTTCGGGTATTTCCGGCAATTCGGGTGTTGCTTGTTTCTCAGGTGTTTCCAAAGTTTCCAGGGTTGCAGATGTTTCACTTGAATCTGTTGTTTGTGGCATTTTACGCTTTTGTGGCATTTCGGTTATTTCATGGGTTTTGTTTTCTTTTGGCACCTCTTTGGATTTTTCCAGGATTTCGTGGTCTAGAATTGAATTAATAGATGATTTAACGGTGACAAATGGTTTGCTGCAGAAGGGACAGGACATATCATCTGATAGGGGAGTAGTGGATTTGCTCCACTGTTTACACGATTGGCAATGCAACCAATAGGCCACTGGTATTATCTCCTTTCTTAATAAATTAACCGGTTAGAACTGGCTCTTTTTAGTAAATAGATCATTGATCTTTCTAACACTTTATGGCACTTAAATAATTAATGTTACAATAGATATTATTTCAAGACGTGCAGGCATAACAGGAAGTCCTCTCTGGCGCCGTTGATCGCGAATATTCACGATCTTATCCCATAAATCGGGAATGGGCTTCTTTTTCCTGTTGAAAAACCACAGCTCTTATGATAATCCCTATATTATGTTTATTCGGTAATATATATGAATTTATAGCTGAGGTAAGAACAGTAAATATTGCTGTATACGAAAGGCTTAAACCAATAAATTTTTTCTATTGTAAGTATGCCAGGTAAAGACCAGCTTCTAAATTTATAGGAAGCATCAAATATGGCCAGCTTATAGTAATAAATGGTAAAATGCATATGGTAAGTATATATAGACAACAATATGTTCTGTCTACCAGGCCGTTGAATCAGCGGTAGCCCAGGTTTCACCGGAGAAATTGATTCTGGGTATTTCACTGTCCAGTGAGAATACTGAAAGTATAAGGACTAAGATAGGTGTTCCCACACGTTTTCAGCTTCAGGGAGTAGTTCTATGGAAATTGGGGCTGATCTCGAATGATATGTGGAAAGAAATTCGGAACAGTATTGAACCCTAAGGAGGATTATAATGCTGAAGGTAGAGCACCTGACCAAGAAATATGGAAGTGTTGTTGCTATAGACGATATAAGTTTTACTATTAAACAGGGTGATATAGTGGGGCTTTTAGGACCCAATGGAGCCGGTAAAAGCACCACCATCAAAACTATTGCCGGGTTATTGCGAAAAACTGCCGGCAGCATTACCATTGACAATTATACTAACACTTCCCAGGAAGCCAAGAAGAGATTTACCTATGTACCGGAAGTACCTGAACTCTACGATATGCTGACTGTGTGGGAACACCTGGCTTTTATCGCCTATGCGTATGATATAGCAGACTTTGAGCAAAAAGCAGAACGCTTGATTGAGCGTTATGACCTGTGGGACAAAAAGGATAAACTAGCCAAAGAATTGTCCAAAGGAATGAAACAAAAGGTCTCTATTTGCTGCGCTCTGCTGCCTGAACCCGACCTATACCTCTTCGATGAACCGATGATCGGACTGGACCCCAAGTC
>CAZBKS010000185.1:0-5192 GCA_964492475.1 uncultured Syntrophomonas sp.
AATCTCAACTGATAAGGCAGTAAATCCTACCAGCGTCATGGGAGCCAGTAAACGCATCGCGGAAATGGTGATTCAGGATATGGGCCGAATTAGTGGGACCAGATTTTCATCAGTACGATTTGGAAATGTTCTGGGAAGCAGAGGAAGCGTGGTTCCAATATTTAAACATCAGATACAAAAAGGAGGTCCATTGACTGTAACTCATCCGGATATGACCAGATATTTTATGACGATTCCTGAAGCAGTACAGCTAGTAATACAGGCCGGGGCAATTACTACTGGCGGCGAAATATTCGTGCTGGATATGGGTGAACCGGTAAAAATAATAGACCTGGCTGAAGATATGATCAAGCTTTATGGATATGAACCCTACAAAGATATCGAGATACAAATTACCGGCGTAAGACCAGGGGAAAAACTTTATGAAGAACTGTTCACGGCCCGGGAACAAATGGCAGCCACCAGGCACGAGAGGATATTCATAAGTGAAGAAAGTGACTGCCCTCTATCAGCTAATATTAATGAAAAAATAGAAAATGTTTTTGCGCGTAACATTTTTATAAACAGAGGAGACGCAGTAGAACTGATAAGTATGGTTCTGCCGGAATATAATAATCGTAAGGCAATAAGCAAAAAATGGTAATTATTATGGGAGGCTTTATATTTTGAACTTAAAAGCTGCATTGCAAAAAAAGATCCTGGATAAGAAGGCTGTAGTCGGGGTAATAGGCCTGGGATATGTAGGGTTGCCCTTCGCTGTTGAAAAAGGAAAGGTAGGCTATCAAGTACTCGGAATCGACGAAAATTCGCATCGTGCTCATATGATCAATAACGGACAGAATTATATTTTAGACGTTAAAGATGCCGAATTAAAAGATCTGGTAGATCAGGGGTTAATTACTGCCGCGGTTGATTTCAGCAGAGTGCCGGATATGGATATAATTGTAATTTGCGTTCCAACCCCCCTGACAAAAAATCTGACCCCTGACCTTCAGTATATCGAATCAGTTAGCATAGCAATAGCTCCTTTGATGAGAAAAGGGCAGCTGATAACGTTGGAGTCAACTACTTATCCCGGAACCACAGAAGAGATTATGCTGCCTATCCTGGAGAGTTCTGGCCTTAAAGTGGAAGGAGATTTCTATCTGGCTCATTCACCCGAAAGGGTAGATCCTGGCAATCAGAGATATACTACTAAAAACACAACTAAAGTAGTTGGTGGAGTTGGACCGGAGTCACTTGATGTCGCCCTGACCTTTTACAGTCAGACTATAGAAAATGTGGTTCCTGTATCCTGTGCTAAAGCTGCGGAACTAACCAAGGTTTTTGAAAATACATTTCGAGCAGTGAACATTGCTCTGGTAAATGAACTGACTTTGCTGTGCGACCGTATGGATCTGGATGTATGGGAAGTATTGGATGGTGCATTTACCAAACCCTTTGGGATTATGCCCTTTTATCCTGGACCTGGTGTTGGAGGGCATTGTATTCCGCTTGATCCACATTACCTGGAATGGAAAGCTAAAGAACTAAATTTTAATACTCACTTTATTGCCCTGGCTGGAGAGATCAACCGAAAGATGCCGGAGTTCGTTAGAGATAAAGCTATTCGTATCCTGAATCATGCCGGGATACCGTCTTCCAAAGCTAAGATCCTGGTACTCGGTATAGCTTATAAAAAAGATATCCAAGACGAACGTGAATCACCATCTGTAGAAGTAATCAGATTGCTCAAAAAGGAAGGAGCAGAGGTATTCTATCATGATCCCATGATAAATTCATTCTCAGAACATGGAATAAATATGGAATCGACCACACTAACAGAAGAGAGTATAAACATTTGTGATTTAGTTATCATTGCAACCGACCACAGCAGCATTGATTATCAGTGGCTGGTGGACAAGTCTCACCGGATATTTGATACTCGCAATGCCACAAAAGGCATTACACGTAACCGCGATAAAATTACATTATTATAGGATATACGGGTAGCAGTTCTTGATACCGTAAAGGTTAAGTGAGGAGACCCGATTATGAAGAATTCCAAATATTTCGTTCATGAAAGCACTTATATTGATGAACCCTGTGAGATAGGGGAAGGCACAAAAATATGGCATTTCAGTCATGTAATGAAAGGCAGCAAAATAGGCCAAAACTGTAACATCGGTCAGAACGTGGTAATATCACCCGGAGTAATTCTGAGTAATAATGTAAAAGTACAAAACAATGTGTCGATATACACCGGGGTAATATGCGAAGACGATGTTTTCCTGGGACCATCTATGGTCTTTACCAATGTAATAAATCCGCGGGCCTTTATAGAACGCAAAGAAGAATTTAAAAGAACCTTGATAAAAAGAGGCGCCTCCATAGGTTCAAATGCTACATTAGTATGTGGCAATACTATCGGCGAATACGCCATGATCGGGGCAGGAACTGTAGTAACTGGAGATATTCCTGATTATGCCCTGGTATATGGCAACCCGGCCAGGATAAAGGGATGGGTCTGTAAATGTGGGGTTAAGCTGGATTTTGATGATCACACCGCAGAATGTAAAGCATGTTGTTTAAAATATGAAAAGATAAATGACCGAAAAATTATGCCTATTACCTGAAAAAAATAAAGTTCATGAGAAGGAGGACTTAGATTAGTATTTCAAAACTATTCCTTACAATACAATTAGGACTTAAACCACATTGGAAGGAGGATAAGGCAGATAGCGAATCTGTTTCTGGCAGAGGGCTTTTTACGTCTTACATGAACATTAATGAATATTCCAATGCTTGATCTGGTAAATCAATACCAGCAAATAAATGATGAGATAAATGCGGCCATGCATAAGGTGTTGACCAGTGGTTTGTATGTCAATGGTCCTGCGGTAAGGCAGTTTGAAGTGAATATAGAAGAGTTTCTGGGAGCTAAACATGCTATTGGAGTTGCCTCCGGGTCTGACGCCTTATTGCTGTCGCTCCATGCTCTGGGTATCGGAAAAGGTGATAAAGTAATAGTGCCCACCTTTACCTTCTTTGCTACCGCCGGTGCTGTATCGCGCCTGGGAGGGGTGCCGGTATTTGTAGACATTGATAGAAAAACCTACAATATGGATCTGGCTCAGGTGGAGAGTATCCTGGAAAAAGACAGAGATAAAGAAATTAAGGCGATAATCCCGGTTCATCTCTTCGGATTACCCGTAGACATGAAAAGAGTCATGGATCTAGCTGATAAATATGGTATATTTGTTGTCGAGGACGCCTGTCAGGCTATTAATGCGAATATTTATTTTAATGATGATTCAAACTTGCATACCGGGACAGGCACGAAAAAAGCCGGTACTATCGGTGATGCCGGCTGCTTCAGTTTTTTCCCTTCCAAGAATCTGGGATGTTTTGGAGATGGGGGCATGATTGTAAGCAATCATGATGAACTGGCGGAAAATATTAGTATTCTAAGAGTGCATGGCTCAAAACCCAAATATTATCATAGCGTGGTAGGCTATAACAGTCGTCTGGATACTATCCAGGCCGCTGTTTTAAATGTTAAGCTCAAATATCTGCAGGAGTGGACCGAGAAGAGAAGAAATGTAGCCGCTATATATAACAAGGCCTTCCAGGCCGCCAAGCTGATGGATAAGGTGAAATGCCCGGAAATAGAAGATGGACATGTATTTCATCAGTATGTGATAGAGGTGGAAAAACGAAATGATTTAACTGCATACCTGAATGAAAAAGGAATAGGAAATGCCATATATTATCCGGTTCCTCTTCATCTGCAGGAATGTTTCAAGGAATTAAGGTATCAAAAAGGGGAGCTGCCCAAAGCAGAAAACGCCTGCCAGAGGGTCCTGGCCCTGCCGATAGACCCGGAATTATCTGAAAACTCAATAGAATATATTGTGGATAATATTAAACAATTTATTTTAAGCAGTTAGCGTTGAGACGATGTTTATTTGAAGTTATGTTGATTATTTATTTTCTTTTTTGAGTAAGGAGACATTTTATGATTAAAATCGGGCTTATCGGTTGCGGACGAATATCAAAAAATCACTTTGAAGCTATAGCTGATCAACCGGATGCCGAAATTGCAGCATGCTGTGACATAATTGAGGAACGTGCCCGTGGAGCTGCAGTAACCTACGGCATACCATTCTGGACCACCAGGTATCAAGAAATACTGGAACGCATGGATATCCATATGATATCAATATGTACTCCATCGGGTTTGCATCCACAGCATGGTATGTTGGCAGCAAAGTATGGCAAACACGTTTTAACAGAAAAGCCTATGGCTTGCAGGTTAGATGAAGCAGATGAGTTGATAGAAACCTGTGATAAACATAGAGTCAGGCTCTTTGTAGTATTGCAGAACCGATTAAATCCGGCGGTACAGCTTACCCGCAGGGCTTATGATGAAGGCCGCTTTGGCAAAGTATACATGATTACTTCCAACGTATTCTGGACCCGACCACAGGAATATTATGATATGGCTCCCTGGCGGGGGACATGGGCACTGGACGGGGGGGCTTTTATGAACCAGGCATCACATTATGTTGATATGGTGCAGTGGTTTGGGGGACCTATAGAAAAGGTGAAATCCATAACCGCTACCATGGCCAGGAAGATTGAAACTGAAGATACTGGAGCTGCGATAATTGGATTTAAAACTGGAGCTATTGGCTCCATAAATGTTACCATGTTAACCTACCCGAAAAACCTGGAAGGTTCAATAACAATTTTAGGCGAGAAAGGCACTGTGCGTATAGGCGGGATTGCCATGAATAAAATTGAACACTGGGAATTCGAGGATCAGAGGGATTATGACCTTAAATTAAATGAGGCCAACACAAATCCAGGCTCAGTATATGGTTTTGGACACAGTGGTTATTATCGCAATGTTATAGAAAGTTTACAGGGTTATGCTGAACCAAGCAGTGACGGGAAAGAAGGAAGAAGATCCCTGTTTTTGTTGGAACAGATTTATAAGAGCCAGTAAAGCATTAATTGCAGGAGAATGGAAGTATTGTAGAAAAATTACTTCTGATAACAGTTTATAGAAAGGCAGGACAGGGAACAGGAACGTTAAGGATATTTTGCTGAACTCCTAACGACTTCTCCCTTACCCTTTTTATGCAGGATAGAATAAAACAATTATTTGAAAAAAGATTACCATCGGGCAGTTTTGCCCGTAATGTTAT
>CAZBKS010000186.1:0-5185 GCA_964492475.1 uncultured Syntrophomonas sp.
AATTTTTGAGTTTCACACACCGAACTGATCAAGCGTACATAATCATTCACGTGCCGACGGCTCCGGTTCATCTCATCATCAAAGTCGGCTCTGATTTTAAACAACTTGGAAAATTCCTGGTCATAATGATGCAGCAGGTAATAATACAACGATTCTCCTATCAAAATTATTTTAATATTCAAAGGAATCGGCTCCGGCTGTAGAGTCTCGGTATTAGTGATACCAATCATACGGGATATATTTTCTACTGATATTTCTTTATTTTTAATTATTCTTTTCAAGGTATCCCAAACGAAATTGTTTTTTAATATATCGTATATCCTGAGTACAAGATAGCCACCATTGGCCCGGTGTATAGATCCAGCCCTGATTTTAGAAAAGTCAGTAGCCAGTATTCCGAATTCACCTTCATATTCTATTTGCCCAAAAAGGTTTGCAAAAGTGGGGTTATTTTCAAAAATAACCGGCGCATATAGACATTCTGAATTATCTACCAACAAGTTAACCTGATAACGACGCAAAAAGGAGCGTTTATCAATATGCCGGAAAAAGCTCAGGGTGGTATTCTCTTCATGATTCACCAGGATATCCAGATGAGTAAGGAAATCCTGCTGTATTGCGCTCAAATGTTCCAGGACTTGTTGATATTGCTGATATTTATCAAATAAATTGTCAAACTGAGGCTGAGAAACCTGCCGCGCGGTCTCCTGTTCCATTATCTTGAGCCTGTCCTTCATCAGCCTTTCCATACTGCGATATTTTCTCATGGCTTCGTTCATTTTTTCTTGAACCAGCGCGCTGTTGGTCATCATAACTGCCCGCTCTTCTTCGCTCAGTCCTACATACTCATCCTGCCCCATTACTTCTCCATTTTTATTAATAGGAATAGTATTAACTCCGCCCTGTTGATTCTGGGTAATAGAGAATCCGTGAGAGCGAGCCTCCTGATCCAACTCCAGATATAAAGCATTGGATTCCGTTACAAAATCATTAAATATGGCATTTTTTTGAGCTGTATATTCTTCGCCCGCGAATGCATTTATTACTGCTTCTATGGCCTCGTCAATACCGGAAGCCAGTTCCTGTTTAAGCTGTTTTCCCTTCCCGGCCGGGATTTTCAAAGCACATGGAGTATCTGGATGCTTAAAATTGTAGACATAACACCAATCAGGCGGCACTGGCTTTTTGCTGGCTTTACTATGCAGCATTTTGCTGGCCAGGGTAGTTTTACCGGTACCTGATTGACCGGCCAGATAAATGTTATACCCTTCACTTTCAATATCCAACCCTATTGAGATGGCATTCAAAGCTCTCTCCTGGCCGATTATACCAGTCAGAGGTTTTATTTCTGCGGTACTGTTAAATTTAAATCCGGATGGATTACACTTTTTTCTTAATTCCCCTGGTTTCAGTCGGTATTGGTTAAAATTCACCTGCGATATCCCCCAATATTTATTAAGTATTTACTGCTTTCTCTATATGAATATGTTTGTTATTATCGAGATGCTATAAGAATTATATTAATTTGACCGGTAGGCATTAAAAAATGTACTTTAACCCGGCATCCATTTTGATCACTGTCTGCTTGCCAAGGCTGTTATAGAGCTCAGCCGCTGCATAAAAACCGGTACAGTGGCCGATAATTAGTTTCTGCACCTCATACATCCTTACCGCTTCTATAGTATTTTTCAACCTCTCCTGGGAAGCATTCATCAAATGAGTCCCCCCTACATAAGCCAGCACTTTGGATCGGCCGGTTTTCTGCCGACAGTGTTCCAGGGTGTTTATCATTCCTGAATGAGAACAGCCGCTGATTATTATCAGCCCTTCCGGGTGGTCGATAACCATAGCCATATCATCGGGCAGCAGATCTTTATAGAGCTGGTCGGCTTTTTCAAATACAAAATCTCCCCCCACATCCTCATATTTGGTTAATCTAGGGATTTCTCCCGTCAAATATAGGCCGGGATGTATTTCGGTAAAGGTATCGGTAAAAACAAACTCCGCCCCCGCATCGACAGCTTCTTGATAAGCGAACTTGCATCCTATATCGACGACATGACCGCCAGTCCTGCTCACTAAACGGCGGGGAAAAATACCCGAATGCGCATAAATCTTTCTTCCCCCATATTTCTTAAGAAAGGGCATCACTGCTCCTGTATGATCATAATGGCCGTGACTGATAATTATCTCTTCAACCTGCGCCAGATCTATTCTTAGCGCAGTACTATTTATAAAAAGAGCATCATTGGAACCAGTATCAAAAAGTATATTGTGATTGTCGATTAATAATCGAGCTGAAAAGCCATATTCGCCAATCAGGGCTGAACTCGGAGTGGTATTTTCTACAAGAACATTGATTTCTACATTCATACTCTGCAACCTCCCTATTAACATATTTTTATATCTTTGTATTATTCATCTATCTTCCAGTCGTTTCCTGCCTTAATCCCGTCAATAACTTATTATTCTAATAATAATACGTCTTTCCCTTTATAATTAACTATTCTGTATCTGCCCATTCCAAGCATATCAAACTTTTGTTGCTTTTATTTGAATTTGTGAGTAAATAGAATCACTTTTACAATAAATGAGCTTAATGGTTTATAATGGGTAAGAGACGATAATTCACAATCAAGAAGGAGGTATACAGAAATGTTGTTAAATTTGAAAGGTAGAATTACAGCAGGTTTGCTGGTGATCACCCTCTTAACCATGCTAATACCCGGTTCTGCACTGGGTATCGACCCGGTCGATTTTGACATTACACCCATAGATCCTACAATTTTTACCACCACAGTCGAATGGTCAGGCGATGAATTTGTGGAGTCCAGTGATAATGACGGTTCGATAGGCAATGTTATTACTGTTACGCTGGATGGTGCGGGCACCTTTAACGGTTCAGACGCTGCGATTTTCCCCGCGTCAAGTTATACGGTTGATAACGTCCCTGATGGTTTGAGTGTGCAGATCGTACAGGTTGACAGCAAAACCGCACACATAAGTCTTACTGGTAATGCCAGCAATCATACAACTGTAAATAGTATAAGTGATCTAAGCATAGACTTGTCTGATCTAATTTCTAATATAACTTTGATTAATGGAAGCAGAGATGATCTTAAAATAACTTATAGCGGGTATCCCCTGTTCTATATTGAGCCTCACCTGATTCCTGGTTTGTTTGCCTTGGCTCCCTGCATGACCTGGAGTGATGATGAATTCGAAGAGGCGGCTATTAATGATGGATCTATTTCAACCTCGCTGCTGGTTACTATAGAAAATGCTACTTTCACCGGATCCAATGCCAGTGTTTATGAAGCCGGCGACCAGTATACCGCTGCCAATTTACCGTCTGGATTATCTATTAAAATAAGTAAAATCAACAGTCAAACGGTTAAAATTGAACTGCAAGGCAAGGCCAATGATAATCAGGAAGAAGACAGCATAGACGACCTGAATATTTCGTTTAAAGATACTGCCATCAATAATACTACTATTTACTCCTTTGTGTATAACCAATCCCGCAATGACCTGAAAATTACCTTTGATGATGCCGCGGCCGCAACAACCCCTACCTACAGCACCATACATGCAACCATAACCATCGGATCATTGATTTACAAGGTAAATGATGTTCCTCAGCAAATGGATGCATTGCCTTATATAGCCAACAGCCGCACTTATGTACCGGTACGCTACCTGGCCTATGCACTGGGGTTGACTGCAGATGATATTGCTTGGGATAATGCAACCCGAACGGTTACTCTCGTGGATGACAGCAGCAGCACTACCATTCAGCTCACCATCGGCAGTAAATATCTATTTGTAAACGGAACCCCGACCCTCATGGACGTAGCGCCTGAAATCACCAGCAGCAGAACTATGCTGCCGGCCCGCTGGGTAGCTGAAGCCCTGGGAGCAGTAGTTGGCTGGGACGCGGCCACCCGCACTGTAGTTATTGACAAAATAATCGAATAGCAGGATTAAGAATATCTCTCAATTCTATAAACTCTGATATGAATAAAAAGTAGGGAAGACCACTTCTCCCCTACTTTTTTATTCATATCATCCCTGTCAATCATCGGAGGTATCTTCATCCCCCAGCAGCCAATCCAAATCCGATGCATGATAATAGCAGATTTCCTCCGGTTCAGTTCCCTCGATGAAGGCCATCTGAATGGTGCGGGGACATGATTCAGTTGCTATAAGTCCGGTATCCAGACACACGTTTATTAAATTAACTTCAGCAGGTTTTTAAAAATAGATAGCAGTCAAACTAACCGATGCTACTCTGATAAAATTGGCCCATATGGGGCCGGCGGCCACGCTGCCCACCAAATTGACATTGCGTCCCTGGTCGTAGCCTACCCATACCGCACAGCAAAGCTGCGGAGTATATCCTACAAACCAGGCATCATTAAAATCGTCAGTAGTCCCGGTCTTTCCGGCAGCGGTTCTCCCAACTGTCGCCTGCAGATTTGCCCCGGTTCCGCCCGGTTCCATTACGCCCTTTAACATATCAGTTACAATGTAAGCATTCTCTGGAGTCACTACCTGCCGCTGGCTGGTACTGGTTTCTTCTAATACCTTCCCATCCTGGTCAACCACTTTCAATATATAGACCGGTTCACTATATATACCCTGATTGGCAAAAACACTATACGCCGCCGCCATGTCAAGCGGGGTCACTTCTTTGGACCCCAGAGGCAGGGAAAGAATAGGCTGTATGTCTGTAAATCCAAATTTTTCTGCATGATCTGCTACATGTTTGGGTCCCAGCATATCGTTAACCCTTACCGCTATTACATTATCTGAAATCATCAAGGCTTCTTTTAAAGTGAATTCCTTCCAGTGGTATTTTTCATCACCATAGTCAGTTGGTTCATAAATATCACCATTTGAAAGCTTGAATTTCACCTTTTCGCACTTCATCATGTAAGCCTCGGTAAGCCCCCAATCAACAGCCAGCGAGTACATAAAGGGCTTAAAGGTAGACCCCGGCTGCCTTTCGGAAAATACCCGGTTATAGGTAGAACTGGCAAAATCTCGCCCCCCTATGAGGGCCCGTATTTGTCCATTCTTGACATCCAGCGCCACCAGGGCAGCCTGTACATCAGCCTCTCTTTCCTGCATGCCTTCTTGATAGGCTTTATTCGCAGCTTTTTGCATATCCAGATCCAGAGTA
>CAZBKS010000187.1:0-5180 GCA_964492475.1 uncultured Syntrophomonas sp.
GTGGGAGTATTTACTTATATATCTGAGACATGAAGCATGGAACGCAAACTGGAAAGGCAGTTTCATTTCCAACAATTCCTTTCTGATATAATTCCTGCGCCTATCTTCTTCTTGAATTCCAGGGGACATTACGTCAGATGCAACAAGGCCTTTGAGGACTATACAGGTAAAACCCGGGAAGAAATAATTGGTCAGACGGCGGCAGAAATGCCGGAATGTGTCGATCTTTGGGCGTATTATCTGTCCGGACATATCGATGAAGACACATTGACCAAAACTACCTGCGGTAAGTATTATTCGAAGTTTCATCATGCTGATGGCAGTATTCGTGATGTAATAGTCAACCGGGCCGTATATCGCAATGCCGATGGAATACCAGCTGGTCTGGCCGCTATAATACTTGATATAACAGCCCAGCGCAGGGCCGAGAGAAAGCTTATTGAACAAGTTGAATTTCTGGGAAATATAATTGAAACGATTCCCAATCCCGTATATTATATAGATCTGGACGGCAGACTCATAGAATGCAACCGGGCTTATGCTGAACTTATGGGGAAACCAAGAGAGGAACTCATTGGCCTGCAGCACTTTGATATTTTTACTAAAGAACAGGCTGAAGAATTTTATAATTCCGATCTCGGACTTATTGAAAGCGGCACCAGTAATCTCAGCCATGACAGCATAATAGAATTTGCCGATGGCCGTAAAGTAGACCTGCTGATTCATAAAACAATTCTATTCGATAATGAAGGCAACCCCAGCGGTTTACTGGGGGCCTTGACTGACTTGACCGAACACCGGGAAATGCAGAGAACCATGGCTCGGCTGGACCAGTACCGTATTATTGGTGAAATGGCCGCTGCTATAGGGCATGAGGTGAGAAATCCCATGACTACCGTCCGGGGCTTTCTGCAGCTTTTGAACGAAAGTGATGACTTAAAAGGAAATAAAGAATACTTTGACCTCATGATTGAAGAAATAGACCGGGCTAACTCCATACTAACTGACTTTCTGTCGCTGGGAAAAGGCCTGCATACCGAGTTAAAACCCGAAAATCTTAACCAGATAATTGAAAATTCATACTTAATTCTCTCCGCCGAGGCTAAAAAGCATGATCATGTTATGAGAATGATCCTGGAAGAAGTTCCCTTGATTTCCCTTGATTTCAAACAGGTCCGGCAGCTTATTTTTAATCTGGTACGAAATGGCCTGGAAGCCATGGCTTCTCCTGGAATCCTTACCATAAGCACCTGTTACACTAATAATGAAATTGTATTATCCATTCAGGATCAGGGCAGTGGTATTGATACTGCCATACTGGAAAAGCTGGGCAAACCTTTTGTAACTACGAAAGAAAAGGGTACCGGTCTGGGCCTGGCGGTTTGTTACAGTATAGTTGAACGGCATGGGGCCCAGCTGGAAGTGGAAACTACCAAGAACGGTACTATCTTCTATATCAAATTCCCTATCCCCGGTGGCAAAGTCCAATATGAGAATAATCGGTACCTCTACAGCTGATTCATAGATTTCAGGGGTTAGCATTCCCGGGTGAAATCATAATAAAATTTTCGTTTATTTCATATTCACAAATGCTGTGTCCCTGGCTGTCATCCCAATCTTTCCAATCTTCATCCAGATCGTTCTTATACTGCAGGGAGAACATAAAATCATCATTACCCATTTGCCTGAATTCTGATAGGATAATGTCGATTAAAATAAGGGCGGTTTTGGGATCAGGTATCGGGTAACAATTTATTCTGGCTTCAGCACCGAACACACTGGCAAAAATCATCAACTGATAATATTTCTTTACCGGCCTTAGTTCCTTGCATATCTCACCCTCCAACTGGCTGGCCAGTACTCTAAGTTTTGAATCGTCCTTGTGATCCATTCATAATCCCCCCTGTTGGTTAACCTTATTGAATTATATGCACCCAACAAAACATATATTTTTATTCAGACGTTTTTCCAGATCCAAATGCATCTCCCCAATCGCAACCATAAATTACAGCTATATCCACATATTGACTGATTGTTTTAATTCAAATTGCTTGTATGTATACAATTTTAGAATTATCATTAGCTAGTAGAAGGACAGCCGTGGGTATTATTTCATAAAGAATGTGGAGGTCAACCGTCTTTTGGAAACTTTGGAAACTTTGGAAACTTTTGAAGCATTGCTGCTGATAGCATTAATTTATCTCATAAAAGTTGCAGTAGTATTCATTATCCTGATCTTTATCAGACCAGTATACCAAAACTGGGGAGCTACTCCTGAAGAAACATCTCGACCAATGCCGGGAGATAATCTGGTTCCCTCGCCCAGGCTAGTCTCTACCCGGGCTATAGATATTTCCGCCCCGGCAGAACAGGTTTGGCCCTGGATTATCCAGATGGGGTACGGTAGAGCAGGCTGGTACAATTATGACCTTATCAGCCGATGCCTGGGAATGGCCAAATATATAGATGGATGGCGTTCATGCCGGCGAATTGTACCAGAGCTGCAGGATTTACAGGTTCGAGACCGCTTGCGGCTCTCCACGCGGAAGGGGTATGTTGTTGCTGATATAAAGCCTCATCAACTGCTGGTCTTGCACGGAAAAGGAGCCGGGAATTCTCACAGTTGGGTTTATGTATGTACGCCCTGCGATAATGGCATAAAAACCAGGCTGATTGTTCGCCATCGCAATAAATATTCAGGCTGGGTCAATAAAATACTGTTTGAGTGTCTGGATATCGGTTTTTTCTTAATGGAACGCAGCCACCTGCTCGGTTTAAAGAGACTGGCAGAAGAGACACCCTCCTGTGCTGTTCAGCTTTAGAACAAATGTTAAGCGGAGGCCCGCTTGTTAATGATCCTCCGCCTGGACATATATATCAAATTTTTTCTTCATCTGCCGTTCCCTGCTTCTCCTCATCCAGCGAGGGTTTTAATAACTCGACTTCATACCAATCTATCATCTCCATACTATTCACCTGCAGTGAAGCCACATTCTTGCCTATCATTTTGGCAGCTGTACTCTGGAACAGCCACAGGCAGGGAGCATCATCTACTATAATCTCTTCCGCTCTATTAATAAGTTTTATTCTTTCCTGCTGGCTTTTCACCTCTTCCCGGGATGCATCAAGTATTTTATCTACCTGAGAATTGTGATAATTATAGTAGTTGCCGATACCTACTTTGCTGCTGTGAAACATACTGTACAAAAAACTATCCGGGTCTGGATAATCAGCCATCCACTCCAGTCTAAAAAGGCCTAAATTCATTTGGTTAAGCTGCTTCTTATAGTAATCCCATTCCATGGGCTGAAGCTGCACCTTAATTCCCAATTCTGCCAGCTGTGCAGCAATGGATTCCGCTACCATACGATGACCTTCATCTTCATTATAAGTTAAAACCAGCTGGGGGAGTCCTTCCCCCAGAGGGAACCCGGCTTCCTCCAGAAGTTCCTGCGCTTTTTGGGGGTCGTAGGAATATCCGGTCATATCACGCTGATATCCAGCCATTCCCAGAGGAACAATACTGTTGGCAGCACGGTATGATCCTCCCAGAACCTCATCGATAATTAAATTTCTATCCACACCATAGTTTAACGCTCTGCGCAGCAGGTAATTACCGGCAAACGGCTCTTTGTTTACATTAAAACCCAGCACATAGATATTAAAAATGGGTTTATCTATCAACAATTTTTTGTACTCTTCACTTTCTTTAATTTTCTTCAGCTCACTTAAAGGAAGTGAATCCAGATAGTCTATTTTACCGGCCTGGTAGGCCTCCAAAGCTTCAGCACCTTCCGCAAATACCTGGGCCTGTATGCCTCCCAGTCTGGGTATGCCCCGGTGATATTTATCATTTCTTTCCAAAAGGAATTCCCGGTTATCCTTATTTTCTTTAAATTTGTAGGGTCCGCTGCCCGGGGCTGGTTCCACCGTATCTTCCGTATCATAAACCCAGAATATTGGATTGCTCAGCATAAATACAAAAGCAGCATTCGCCCTGACAAATTCCACCTTTATAGTACTGTTATTCACGACCTGGATTCCCGAGATATCTGCTGTTTTGCCATCCAGTCTTTCCTGACTTCCCTGAATAGATAAAAACATACTAATATTTGACCATTCTTTGGTGGTGGAAAAGCTGTTTTCCCAGGAAGCTTTTATATCCGAGGCTCTGATTGCTTTGCCATTGTGAAACTTCAAGTTACGCTTAATATGAATAGTAAGGGTCTTGCCATCTGCTGAATACCTCCAATCACTGGCTATCATCGGTTTTATACTCTGGCTTTCTTCATTATAACAGACCAGACCTTCATATAAGGCAGAAGCCAGGATTCTCTCTTCATGACTGTCTATCAAAGCTGGTTCCAGTGATTCTATGCTGCCAACCAGAGCTATGTTAAAATTCCTGCTGTCCAGATTAGCAGTATAGGTAGCCCGGTTGTTCATGTATATGATCCCGCCTATCAATAAAAAGAGTCCCAACATGGCCAGCGGGAATCCGGCTTTCCGTATCGTAATACTCAATATGAACTTCCCCTCTCCTAAGCATCCTGAGGAAATTATATTAGACAAGCACCCTCTTTATTCCTTTTTTTGCTTTATTTTACTCAGGAACGCAAAAAAAATAAACCCCGCAGGGTTCGGGACAAGTCAATTATTGGTTTCTGGTATAAATAGCCCGATAAGCCTCATAATTTTGCATAACATTCTCCACATACTCACTGGTTTCCGAAAAGGGAATATCTTCCACTCCCTCCATACTCCCATCCCACTCACCGCTCTGCAGCCATTCCCCAACCTGACCCCGTCCGGCATTATAGGCGGCAACAACCAGGGGTAGATTATCATTAAATTCCTGGCTGAGATTGGCCAGGTACCAGCAGCCAAACTGAATATTAACTTCTGGTTGATGCAAATCAGCTGTATCAAAGTTTTCTATTCCTCGCTGGGCTGCAATCCATTGGGCAGTCTCAGGCATAATCTGCATAAGCCCTTGGGCACCTGCAGGTGACTCAGCAGTAGGCTGGAACTTGCTTTCCGCTCTAATAATGGCAAAAACCAGGTATGGATCTACATGGTTGTCATAAGCAGAGCCAATAACAATATCACGATGAGGCTCAGGATAGAATATACTAATCCATTGAGGAAAGGTAATAACTATACTTAAGAATATTAGTATA
>CAZBKS010000188.1:0-5180 GCA_964492475.1 uncultured Syntrophomonas sp.
GACCAGATCTTCTCCCACCGAGCGGATATGCTGCCAGGGTACGGCAGGTTTAATAATTTGAACCTGCTCTCCCAGGAAATTTACGTCTTCTATCATTATTACGGCATCAAAGGATCTGGGCACATATTCACCGGTATCTACTTCGATATACTGATTTATATCTAGAGTTGCCGGACTGATTTCGCTGGCTCCATAAGTATCAGCTGCTTTAACTGCTATGCCGTCCATAGCCGAGGCTGGATAATGCGGTGATGATCTGCGAGCGCTAACAGCGGAACTTAAGAACCGGTCTATACTGCTCAAAACATCAATGGTTTCAGTTTCTGGCTGGAAATAACCGCGCTTTTCCAAGTTCCCCATAAATAATTCCAGGGCTTTATCCAATGGAGTGTTCTGAATATATACATTTCTTTCCATATCATTCACCTGCTATAGTATTTATTCCATTTTATTTTAAATTATAACACTATTAATTCGATGCCTGAAAGCAAGTCCTTTTGAAAAATCAACTGCAGTGATTATAATTTAATTTATACAGTAAATACAGCTTGAATTATACAAGAAAATTGAGGAAAGGCTTGATGGAAGAAGAAATGTCAATGCAGCGGACAGCCCTGCATAATATCTAGTATAATAAACCATGAATGCAGAATGAAACCGTGAGGTGTTTTATAATGACGGAATTTTTAAAAGTAGTAAAATATGACGAAGCAGTGGAAAAAATTAAAAAGCATTTTCCTCCCCGCAGGATAGAAGGGTTTAGCCTGCTGTCAGCTACCGGCCGATTATTGGCCCAGGATATTATGGGACCGGAAGACCTGCCATCATTTAATAGATCCACCGTGGACGGGTATGCGGTAAGGGCGGAAGACAGCTTTGGCAGCAGTGAAGCACTGCCCGCTTATCTCGATTATCAGGGTGAGGTAAAGATGGGGGAGATGGCGGAAATTAACATAGCAAAAGGACAGTGTTGCTGGATACCTACCGGAGGGATGATGCCCCCTGGTACCGATGCGGTGGTAATGGTGGAATATACAGAGCGATTGGGAGACGACACCGTATTAATCTACCGTCCGGTGGGACCCGGAGAGAATATCATGCTCAAGGGCGAGGACGTTAAAAAGGGCCAGCCCCTTTTTAAACCTAGGAAAATATTGCGGCCTCAGGATATAGGGTTTCTGGCTTCGCTGGGTATCAATACCATCAATGTATACCAGCCCTATAATATAGGAATAATTTCGACCGGTGATGAGATTGTTCCTATTGAAGTTAATCCTGCGGTGGGGCAGGTCAGGGATGTTAATACCCATGCTCTGGCTTCTGCTGTCTGTTGCTGGGGCAGTAGGCCGTGTACTTATCCTATTGTTAAAGATGAATTCCAGGCCCTTAAAGCGGCAGTTTTAAAAGCCCTGGATGAAAATGATATACTGTTGCTGTCGGGTGGGAGTTCGGTGGGAATAATGGACGTAACCATCGATGTACTGCTGTCGATTCCAGGCTCCGAACTGCTGTTTCACGGTCTGGCGGTTAAGCCGGGCAAGCCTACTCTGGCGGTTAAAGTGAACGAAAAACTGGTCATAGGACTGCCCGGACATCCAGTATCGGCTCTGATGATGTTTAATATTGTTTGCGGTCCTTTTCTCAAGCCAGATACCGGGCAGAGAGTAATGGTAAAGGTTACTCAGAATATAGCATCACAGCCTGGCCGCGATGATTTTATTCCGGTGGTACTGGAAGAAGATGATAATCAATTACTGGGCCGGCCCTTGCTGGGTAAATCAGGCTTAATGAGTATTTTGTCTCTGGCCGATGCTTTTATTCATATTCCCTATGAGCAGCAGGGAATTTTATCAGGCAGTGTTACTACTGCCTGGCTCTTTTAATGAGGGGGATTTAATGAACAGTTCAATAAGTTTGGAAGATGCTGTAGCCTTATGCAGGAATCATGTTTGGCCGGTGGAAAATGAAGCCATAAGCCTGGAAAATGCTTGTCAGCGCGTATCTGCCCGGAAGATAGCAGCGGAATTCCAGGTTCCAGGTTTTGATCGTTCTGCAGTAGATGGTTTTGCAATATGCCGGGCGGATTTATATAAAATAAACAGTGATCAGATTGCGGCCCTGCAGGTGATTGCTGAATTGACTGCCGGCAGCAGTGAATGTATTACTATTGAGCCTGGAGAAACAGTTAAAATAATGACCGGAGCCATGCTGCCGGAGGGCACCGCGGCAGTTTACAAGCAGGAGCATGTAGAACCATGTGGCAGTGTTATCTATCCGGGTAGAAAGATCAGGCAGGGTGAAAACGTACAGCGGGCAGGAAGTGAAATACCGGCTGGAAAACAACTGGTCAAAGCGGGAGAGATTCTGGATTCGGAAAGGATCGAACGCATCGCCTGCTGCGGGGTGGAAAAGATTTTAGTACACAGGATTCCTCGCATATATATTATCAATACCGGTAATGAGCTGGTTTTACCAGGGATTCCGCTGCAGCGAGGTCAAATTTACCATAGTAATCGGAGTCTTCTGTCAGCTAAAACTGCCAGGGTTGGAGGAGTTCCATTATTTACTGAAACTGGGGTTAAAGATGATCGGGATGCTATCGCAGATGAAATTGCCCGGGGCAGCAGCTGTGCTGATATGGTCATAATAAGTGGGGGAACTGGTCGCGGTACATCTGATCTGGTCTATGAGTCACTGCAAAAACTGGGGGCCCAGCCTCTTTTTAAAGGGATAGACATTGTGCCCGGAAAAGGGGCGGCTGCGGCAGTGCATAACGATAAACTGGTTTACAACCTGGCTGGCCACCCCCGTGCAGTCAGCCTGCTTTTTGAAGTTTTAATTAAACCTGCTATTCTAAGCTTAAAAGGAGTAATTAATGTATCAGATAGCTGGTTTGATATTAAACTGCACCGTCCGGTTAAAAAAATATCGGATCGGCGCAGTCTGCGACGGGCAGAGATGATATTTACGGGACCGGGCTATGTTTTCGCCCGACCTATGAACGAAGCCAATGAATTTAGTACCGAGACTCCCTTGATCCTGGATCTAAAACCCGGGCAGGGAAAGCAGGGAGATGTAGTTAGAGCCATGATGATATAAGTTCTTCCTGCAGCTGCTCACGAAAAGCATCGATTGCTTCGAAATCCATGGCTGGAATGTAATGCAATTCCAATTCGTCGTGAGCTTTCTTGGCTGATTCTATGAAATGAACGGCATCTCTTATTCCCGCTTCCATCCGGTCACGGGCTTGTGCAATTGATTTAGCATATATTTCTACTTCCGGCTTAACCAGGAACTTATCAAAATCTAATATCCTGCGGTATTTAGGATTCTGCAGTTTATTTTCATAGGCGAAGATATTTGAACTGGTATCCAGAAGTGCTTTTCTGCTTTCCGGCAGAATAATAAGGTCAATCTCCAAGGGATCAAAAGGATTATGAAAAATTTCCGCATATATCCCGGCCAGTTCCAGCATTCTCTCGATACACTCAAATAAATTTTTAAAACCGCTTCCCGGACTTCCTTTCACAGCAAAAAGGGAAGTGCCTTCAGGAATCAGACTCTCTATTCTGGTATTCAGACCGCTGGGAGTAATGGCCCCTGCGAAAAGATGCCGGGGTTTTTTGAAAGATGAAGTTTCACCCTCCAGGAAGTCAGAAGCCAGGGCCTGGATGTTTCTGCTTAATGCCTGTTCATCTATGCTTCTGCTGTGATAGGATTTTAATTCGTCATACGCAATTCCGCTTTCCTGCAGCCGGCGATAAGCCAGCTCGAAATATCTGCCGATAGTCCCGGTTAGTTTAATAATGGCATCCCGGGCGGAGCTTAATTTTTCCCGGTCCCAGTATTCACCAAGGTTTATGATCTCATCAACTGCACCTGGAAAAACTGGATCTACTACGTGGGGAGCGGTACCATCCACAAGGCACAGTTGATGGTCTCCAATTACTAATCCGTCCAAGGAATTATCGTCAGATGAACACCAGTGAAATTCGATATCAAAACCTTTTTCGATAAAATAATTGCCTACTTTTTTCATGAAAGTCGACTTGCCAACTCCCGGACCACCTTTTAATACTATTTTTCGTTCCACCCGGGGCAAAACCAGATCGTGGTATAGTGAATAAAACCCATAACGAGTATTGCCGCCCGGGTACATATGCCTGATACTTGCCAAAACCAGCACCTCCTGCTATACACATAAATACACCGTGGTCACATCATTAATATCTATGTTGTATACACAAGAATACACACAGGTTTATTATGGTAATTGCGGAAAAGAGTGATCATAGAGATGATTGGTCAAACCATTGAAGGTAGGGTGATACGTGAAAGAGGCGACCCGCTGTTCGCCCCTGCCATTATTTGATATTAACGTATTGAGGGCTAAAAATGGGTAAAACCCGATAATCATAAGGACGCAGGAGGTAGACGGGTTTTTCTAAGTGAGTTAGTGGCTGTGTTTGCAGTTGGGATCACCACAGGAACAAGATCCAGATTGCCTTTTTGAGCCTGCTTCATCCAATTGCGCTTTGACCTGGCCCTTAATCCAATCTATATACTGCCGGTACAGCACTTTCTGCTCCTGCTCTTCCTCCGGGGAAAGTCCGAATTCCTTTTTGATCCGGGCCAGTTCGTTAATACGATTGATCTGCTCTTGATTCACTTTATACGGCCCCCTTTCTCTTTAGAATATTGTATATTTAACCGTTGAATATGGCAAATCCCGAACCACCGAACCAAGGGGACGGTTCTTGCGGTTGCACAACCTTCTGATTCTTTGTTATGATAAACCAGAGGTGAGTTAATATGCCAAGAACTGAAAGAAAGCGAAGCGAAAGTGGAATCTATCATATTGTCTTAAGAGGGTCCAACAGACAGACAATTTTCGAAGATGAAGAAGATGCTATAAGATTTCTGGAGACTTTACAAACATATATGGATACAAGCGGCTATAAGATATATGCTTATTGTTTAATGGGAAATCATGTTCATTTACTGCTTAAGGAAGAACGAGAAGAATTGGGGATCATTATGCGGCGTATAGGGGCCAGCTATGTGTATTGGTATAATTGCAAATATCAACGATGCGGGCATTTATTTCAGGACAGATATAAAAGTGAAGCTGTTGAAGATGATAAATATTTTTTAACTGTCTTAAGATATATACACCGAAA
>CAZBKS010000189.1:0-5163 GCA_964492475.1 uncultured Syntrophomonas sp.
GAAAGGCTGGTATCATCTTATCGGTTTCTCGTATCCTCCTGCCACGGAAAATTCTACATATTCTTTTCCCGAGCTTGTTTAAAATCAGTCGCTCAGTTAAAATGGGAAACTCGACAATGAGTCCACTGTCGTCTCTTTTGCAAATATCCTGCGAAGATGCTTTCCATGGCTTGGAATTAGAATACGCATCCGAATAATCTAATCTTCTAAGCTTATCATCAGCTACCGTACCCTTTTGGACAGATGTATCTGACACAAATCCTGCATCGTTCAGAGCCCTAATTATGTTCCAAGATGGCTGCATCTGCAAGTATCCAGCCCTAAAGCAGATACATCTATAATTTGGATCAATCGGAATCAGGAGATTCTCCAAGTCCTCTCTGCCTTTTTTCAAGTAGTATAATGCCTCATCATAATTATTGCATAATCGTTCAATGGATGTACGGGAAAAGTCAAGGTGCCACTTACTTTCATGAAATAGTGCATCAATCCATTGAGGGTGTAGATGTAGCTGTACATCATGTCCTCGTTTAACAGCAGCTTGAAGTTGAGACTCAAATAATTGGATATCACTACTAAAAAACTGACTATACCTCTTCATTGCCCAATAGTGACCCATTTCAGCCATTATCGTCAGTTTGGCCCCGTGCAAATCAAAGATGTCGAGCATGTGAGATGTGGGGAAATATGCCCAGCTATAAAAATCCCCCTGACCATTCCCATGAATCTCATAGTCCAAAGTAAAAACAAGGTCTAACCTTCTTTTCCCGTCTTTGCTTTCCATTACCTTGCACTATAACCCCCGTCGACAATCAGATTTGATCCTGTGATCCAGACAGAAGCATCTGATTGTAAGTATATGCAAGCATATGCAACATCCTCTGCTCTGCCAAATCCTAAGGGATGATCGGAAAGCATTTCTGTTTTTGATGCATCTGAAATCTGTTCGAATAGCTGCCTTGTCATATCAGTTTCCACAATGGAAGGAGAAATTGAATTCACTCTGATATTTTTTTTTGCCATTTCCAAAGCCATTGACCTGACACCTGAGATAATCGCTCCCTTGCTACAACTATAGGCAACAGCCGTTTCTTTGCCAACCACTCCCCTGATTGATGAAATAAAGACTAAACTGCCTCCTTCAGGATTAAAGTATCTCCTTTTTGTGATTACTCTGGATAATTCAAAGCCACTGATTAAATTGACTGAAATGATTTTCTCATACTGCATTGGTTTTAAAAATTGAATGGGAGCAGATATTTCACTCCCAGCTGAATGCACAAGCCCGTCAAATTGCCCGTATTTCTCAACACATTCGGAGATTGTGTTTTCAATTTTTTCATAATCGGTCAAATCTAATCTCACATAGGCATGCCTACCCGGGGATAATTCCTGCATAGTTTCTTCTAACCTTCTTATATCTCTGGCTATAAGAATAATATCTGCCCCCATCTTACTGCATGCAATGGCAGTTGCTCTTCCAATACCTGAAGATCCTCCTGTAATAAGGATCCTCTTGTTCGCTAGTGAAAACGGGTTGAAGGACATCTTATTCTTCGAAGTTTTCCAATCCGATAAGCTCCATTAAGCTTCTTACATCAGTGATGTTGAATAGTTGTCTTGCAGTGAGTCTTTTCCCGAATCTACTGTCAACAAAGGCAATGATCATCATTACATGTAGCGAATCGTACCCGTCAATTTTCCTGAATTCTGTCTTTTCAGTAAATTCGACATCTTCAAATTCAAGAGCTTCCTTCAGCTCGCGAAAAAAATCGTTATTCTTCATAATCATAGTTTTATAACTTATGCAATTCTCAGTATTGTCCCCCCCCATGAATACCCAACTCCAAATCCAACTATCAACACTCTGTCACCTTCTTTAATGAGGTTTTGATCCCTGCAATCCTTAAGAGCGATAGGAATTGTCGATGAGACAGTATTCCCGGTTGAAACCATATTAATATAAAACTTTTCCTTCGGTATTTGCATTTTCATTCTCAGATAATTAAGAATGTACTTGTTAGCCTGATGAAAAATGACATAGTCAATTTCATTCAGAGTTGTGTTGTTCTTTTTAAGAACGTTTTCGACTACTAAGGGAACCTTTTCGATAGTGAAGTTGAAAATCTCAGGACCATTCATAAACAGATGGTTATTGGACCTGGCATTACCTGATTCATCTACCCAGTTAGTCTCTGATGGATCTAACTTATTCCGCATTCCGCCATTCATTATTATAAGGTTATCCATCCCTTGCCCATCGGTGCCGAGATCAAATTCGAGGATATTTTCAATATCTGTCGAACTTACAATAGTAGCCGCGGCAGCGTCACCGAATATACTTCGATTAGAACGGTCATCAGGATGAAGATGCTTTGAGTAGGTTTCAGAAGTCACTAATAATACATTGGTTGCTAATTCGGTTTTTATCAAACTCTTGGCAAGAGCTAATCCATAAATAAAACCAGAACAACCCAGGTTAAAATCGAGTGCACCAATATTGGTTCTTAAACCAAGCTTATCCTGTAATATGCACGCGCTAGTTGGCAGAAGATAATCAGGGCTTTGGGTGCACAGAAGTACAAAATCTATCCTAGTTTTGTCGAAATTGCGAAGAGCCTGATTTGATGCTTTAATTGCCAAATCCAAAGCTGTTTCGCTTTCTTCAGCAATATGTCGCTCTTTAATTCCAACCTTTTCTTCGATCTTCGCACCGGACCAGTCTGGGAAGAGTTTTTCCAAATCACTGTTGGTTAACTTTTCCCGCGGAAAAAATGTTTCAATTATCATCGTGTTCCTCCTTGATGTATTTCTTTTGTAAAGACAATAGGCTTTTGAAATCAGACCTTATCACGGTAGCATTATGCCTTGATACAGCTAATTCTTTTGCTTTAAGCCCAAGCCTTCTTCTTGTTGATTCATTGTGATATAAATCCAAAAGGGCATTCCTGATAGCGTCATCGTCATTATCAATTACATAAGCCCAATTATATTTAAGTGCGTATTCGGAAAGTGCTGTGTCTTTAGGTGCAAAAACCATTATTGGTGTGCCGCTGATCATATATTCTGAAACTTTTGTAGGCATAGAAAGTCTTAAAAATCTGGATTTAAAATCGAGTGGTATCAATAATAGATCATGTGAGGAGAAAAGTAGGGGCAACTGGTTATAATCTGGTATTGGCTTGTGAACATAAACAGCTGGATTATTCTTAAATTCCAAGTCAGCATTAATAAAATCCTTTGTATAAATATGAAACTCAATCTCATATTTTTGATTAGACATAATCTGAACAACGTCGGTTATTGCTTTAATGCTCCCTGTAATTGATTTGCCCGCTCTGCCGGCATACAATATTTTGAAAGTCGATTCTCTTTCCCAGGAAGTTTTTGAAAATGGGATCCATTTATCAATATCAACTGGATTGTGTATGTAATGAAAATCCTTGTTGTACCTGTGTTGATACTCCTCAGCCATTTTTTTGCTTATTGCTATGCAAACATCAGCACTGTCGATGAGTCTTCCTAACTCGCCACCAATTCTCTTTTCCCAATAGTGATGAAACAATCCAGGTGATACCAGAACTGAAGGCCAGTCATCCATAAAATGTATAACTAGGGGCAAGTTTGTTCGGGTCTTAAGATCTTGTACAAAACGAATTTTATCCAATGTCGCAAATTGGGCGTATATTACCTGTGGACCAAAGTCGTGGATCCAATTCATTAATTCAGAAGTAACAACTATCCTGCTTTTTAAATGCTCAATCCCAAAATAACCTATCAAACGTTTGTATGTGGATCGCAAAAATATATAGAATGAAAAATGGGTAATCCTAGCATTATATACTCTGTTACTCAGCCCAATCCCTTCCTTAATATCATTTAAACCCGGATTGCCTTGCTCCTTTGATGCTATGCTTAACGATGTCTCGGCAATATTGTTTTTACTCTTTTTATACTTTCTGGTGACTCTGTTAATTAATCCAAAAGGAAAAGTATATTTTACCTCTCTTTCTTTCAGATTATAAATTCTCCTACAAATTTCAGGGTCAGAGGTCCCTTGAATATATGGAATAATTGCTAATCGATCTTGTGGCCAATTTTTAAATAGATTTGACTGAGTAATGCCTCCTCCACTGTGTGAATGAAAACTTTCTCCCACAATCAATACTTTTGGATAAGGCAAAGTACCACTGGAATCGAAATTGTTGTCTCTAGACATTGTCAGTGAACCAAGTATGAAATTACCAACTGCAATTTTCTTAAATATTTATAAAACATTTTATTGTAATAAATCTCAATTATAAAATGGGTGCTTTCCTGTTACAATTCATATAATACTTTCTATTCTACAATTACTTAACCATCACGATTTTAAACCTCACAAATCATAATGTTAATAACCTCATGGCCTATCTTTTACCCACCTCTATTCAAACCCCTAATGAATTAGATTATTGTGAATGATCATAGCTTTTTCCACAATCTACCATAAGACAATACATGAGTTTGTTCTTTTCAAATAGCAGCTTTTGACAACTGTGGTTTATTTACTTAAAAGTTATGTATTTAGTCGACCCTTAACAAGTCGTGTTTTTCAATAATTCCGTACAGTAGTATATTTGATCGACCAGTTGCCGGTCAGTAAATCCAGGACAAAATAAATGGCATCCCGGATTGCCCATACATCTGCTTTAAAAGCATGCAGCCTACCAACATGTTCTCTCATTCATTCTTAATTTCTTGATAAATGTCTAATATTCTTTTAACTATTTTTGTTCTGTCGTGCCTTTTTGATGCGTCTATTATTCCATTTTTTGAAATGTATTGAGCTAGTTCATCATTTTTAAAAAGTTCCATTATTTTATAAGCCAATACTATGTGATCGTCAAACCGATATAATAATCCAGTTACATTATCTGTAATCATGTCCGGTACACCACCTACAAAGGATGCAACACAGGGAGTGCCCATAATTTGAGCTTCACCCAAAGAGTTTGGGCTGTTTTCAATTGCAGATGGTATAACACAAATGTGGGCCTTTCTAAATTCTTCAGCCATGGCTTCGTCTCCAAGTGGACCAGTAAACATAACATTATCCTCCAAATCTAATCGCTTGATTAACTTGCGGATATATGCCCCATAACTATTAATCCGTTGAATCCA
>CAZBKS010000190.1:0-5144 GCA_964492475.1 uncultured Syntrophomonas sp.
CAGGCTGGTGGTTTACATAGCTAAAAAATTTGAAAATACCGGTATAAATATTGAAGACCTGGTTTCGATAGGAACTATTGGTTTGATAAAGGCAGTTAATACCTTTGAGCCCAGTAAAAATATAAAGCTTGCCACCTATGCATCTCGCTGCATAGAGAATGAAATTTTAATGTATCTACGCAGGAATTTAAAAAACCGGGGTGACATATCACTGGATGAACCTCTGAATGTCGATTGGGATGGAAATGAGCTCTTACTCTCAGATGTTTTAGGGACTGAGAGTGACATGATTTATAAAAAGATTGAAGGAGAAGTTGAAAAGAGCCTTTTATGGCAGGCTATGCACAAGTTGAGCAACCGGGAAAAGACAATCATTCAACTTCGTTTTGGTTTAATGGGCGGTGGTGAGAAGACTCAGAAAGAAGTCGCTGATATTTTAGGTATCTCTCAGTCCTATATATCCAGGCTGGAAAAGCGTATCTTAAAACGGCTGCAGCGTGAAATCAGAAAAATCGAATAATAACCTTTGATTACCGGTTTGCCGAATAATTTCTAATATAAGCGTAAATAATTTTAAAAAGCCTTTTTGTTAATCCAAAGCAAAGCTTAAGAAGAAGAAATACCCTTGAATAATTAAACTTAGCAGGGGATGTGGTAGGTGTTGACAAACAAGGTAGAGATTTGTGGAGTTAATACTTCCAAGCTTCCAGTACTAAAAAATGAAAAGATGAGAATATTATTCGCACAGATGCAGGAAGGTGATAATGAAGCCAGGGAAACATTAATACAGGGCAATTTAAGACTGGTATTGAGCGTGATTCAGAGATTTAGCAATAGAGGCGAATATGTTGACGATTTATTTCAGGTAGGATGCATAGGGTTGATAAAAGCTATAGATAATTTTGATTTGGGGCAGAACGTAAGATTTTCAACCTATGCGGTACCCATGGTTATAGGAGAAATCAGAAGGTATTTAAGGGATAATAATGCGGTGCGAGTGTCCAGGTCCCTGCGTGATATTGCTTATAAAGCCCTGCAGGTGAGGGAAAAGTTGGTTAACGCCAATGAAGCTGAACCATCTATTAATCAAATTGCACGGGAATTGGACATACCCAGGGAAGAAGTGGTATTCGCCCTGGATGCTATACAGGAACCGGTATCCCTATTTGAACCAATATATAACGATGGAGGAGATCCAATTCTGGTAATTGATCAAATTAGCGATGACAAGAACACTGACGAGCAATGGCTGGAAGAAATAGCTATTAAAGAAGCTATGAAAAAACTTAATGAAAGAGAGAAACATATCGTTAATTTGCGATTTTTTGCCGGTAAAACCCAGATGGAGGTTGCTGACGAGATAGGTATATCCCAGGCTCAGGTATCACGGCTGGAAAAGGCTGCGTTAAAGCAGTTGAAAAAACATATCTAGAAAAGGAGGCCCAGGTGATGGCACGAAATCTACTGCTGGTGGTACTGGTAGCGATAATATGCACACTGCTGATTCCAATTACCAACTATTATTATGCTGATCAACAGGCCTTTACCCCGGATAATCTGGTTAAGCTCGAATTAGACTACAAATAAGAAGGGGGCCAGGTACTAACTTGCCAAATCAACTTTCGCAGATGGCAAGTCAATGGTGCCTGGCCCCATTAACTTATGTCCAGTAATCAAAATTTAATCTTGGTTCAATTCCAAATTAAGGAACCGTTATAATCTCTTGTTGACCTTCGGCAAGAATGATTGTACAATAAATTGTACGGAGGTGTCTTTGTGCTGGCTGTAAATTATTCCACTTTGCGTGAAAACCTAAAAAAATATTGTGATGCTACAAATCAAGATATGGAGACCATAATAGTTACCAGAAAAAGCGGAGGGAACGTAGTCCTAATATCTGAAACCGAATATAATAACCTTTTAGAAAACCTTTATATCAGAAGCAGCCCGGAATACTACAACACGCTATTGAAATCAATTGAAGAATTGAAATCCGGGAAAACTGTTCGTACGGAGCTTGCTGATGAATAAAGTATTCACTAAGACGGCTTGGGAAGAATACCAGTATTGGCAAAAGGAAAGCCTGCAAATCTTAAAACGCATCGACGAGTTAATTAAGAACATTGAACGAAACGGTAATATGGGTATAGGCAAGCCGGAGCCGCTCAGACATGAATTAGCCGGCTATTGGAGCAGAAGGATTAATAATGAGCACAGATTGATTTATTCCATTGAAGGCAATAATATAAATATTATTTCTTGCCTGAGGCACTATTAGGATATCTGTTGTATATCTTAAATAGACGGATAGCAGAATTTGAAGTAAATTTTGCTCTATTTTATGGTAAACTTCTTTTAGATTACAGTAAAATCTTTAAGGAGAATAATGAGTGGTGAATAAAGATAAGGTTAGACTGGTGTGGGATAGCAAGACATCCAATGTGTATCCTGCTGCGGAAGAAATAAACCATCACACCATCGAATTGGTTAATCCCTGCCAGATTTCCAGCCACGATGATCTTTGGATACAAAAAACGGACCCTGCAAGAACAGAAGAACCGAACGGCAGAATTTTTCGGGGAGATAACCTTCTGCTTATGGAGTTCTTAATCAATAATGGATATCGGGAGGCTTTTGATCTAATCTATATTGACCCGCCTTATCTCAGTTCCAGTGCTTATAATTCAACGGTTAAAATTAAAGATACTGCCGGTGACACCAGCGATTCTATCAGCAGATCAGTTTTTTTGGATCACGGAGCGGAAGGCATGGAGGAGTATCTCAATCATATTTATCCTCGTTTAAAGATGATGAAAGAACTGCTTTCAGGAAACGGCAGCTTGTTTGTTCATTTAGACTGGCATATCAGCCATTATGTAAAAATCCTCCTGGATGAAATATTTTCTCCCGATAATTTTATCAATGAAATTGTATGGTGTTATGGTGGGGGGAGCGGCAGTAAAAGGCACTTTCATCGTAAACATGATATGATTTTGTGGTATGGGCGGGATAGGGAATATATTTTCCACCCCCAGTATCGGCCTTATACAGCAGGTACGCTGGAAAGAGGATTGACCAGAGTAAAGGGAGACAAATACCAGCTCCATCAAGAAGGGGCTTTAATGCAGGATTGGTGGACGGATATAAATAAGATATTGAGCCCTACCGCTGCTGAGAACCTAAAATTTCCTACTCAGAAGCCGGAGGCTTTGCTTAAACGGATTGTTTCAGCAGCATCCAACCAGGGGTCCCTGGTGGCCGATTTTTATGCCGGTTCTGGAACATTGGCTTCAGTGAGTCAGGAAATGGGACGCCGCTGGATAATCTGTGATGAAAGCCCCATAGCTATCCAAACATGCCTGGAAAGGCTGATTAAGCAGGGAGGCGGACCTTTTACCATAGAGCAGGTCGGTGTTAATTTCAAACCTCCTGATAAGCGCAAATATTTGAAAATTAAACCACCATCTATTCAGCCGTTCAACCAAACTTCAGCCCTTTTGCTGCTGGTTATTGAAGATTATAAACCACAGGAATCAAGTCTGTCAGCCTTAAAGGATAATTGGGGTGTTAAGAACCTCATTGATTTTTGGGAAGTAGATCTAAATTATGATGGTAAAACTTTCTGTTCAGAAGTGCAGATTTTAAGGGATAAGAAGTTATATGATGATTCCCTGTCTCTTAGTTTAAAGCTGCGAGTTCCTATAAGAAAGAAATATAAGGCAGCAGTGAAGGTGTATGACATATTTGGCGACAGCACCCTGGAGGTTCTGGAGTTTAATGGGTTTAATATGTAAAATGGGAAACGGGGACAGGTTCCTTTTCTCACTTATCTTTGGGAAAAGGAACCTGTCCCCGTTTCCCATTTAACTTAGTGCATTACCCCATGCTCCTACTTGCTCAGCCGATTCTGCTCCATGAGACGGAAGATGTCTGTTTGTGGATTATCTCCCGAAGGCAGCCAAACATCCTCATATACATTTTCATCCAGAATATCTTCTGCCCGGAGCGGCATTTGCACTCTATGGTTTATATAATTGATCGGTTTTATACTAAGAATACGCATCCTTCCCTCCGCTTAACCATCCCGATGGGATGAGTTTTTCGCCATTCTATCTGCCACTACCCATAAAGTAGTAATGACGGTAGCATGAAGTGCCCACCATCCAGGCTCCAAAAAACTGAAAGTTCCCGGATCCACCCTATCCTGGTGCATCATTTTCTTTATCGCCGAATTTTTATAATCCATCAGTCCAGCTATCAATAAAAACACTCCTTTCATAAAATGATTCATAATTATTTTGCCCCGGGGATGCTTTTGCTATGTAATGGGGTCATGACCCCATGAAAAACTTGTTTTATGATATAATTTGACATATTATCTAAAAAAGGGAAATCATGAGGTGCTTCATATGGAGAAAATTGAAAAAGCTGCCCTTTGTGTGCTGCATTCGATTAAAGGAATTGGACACCGGAGTCTAATAAAAATTAGCCAGGACTTTGGATGTTATAATGGGTTCTTAAACCAGAATAATGCCCAGTTGAGAAAATCCTTTTTGCCTCCTTATGCGGTTGACGAATTAATAGCCAAAAGGCATAGGACAGAACCGCTATCCTATCTGGATAACCTGACCGCCAGGGGAATAGAGGTGGCCGCTATAAATGAAAGTTCCTATCCGGCCGCATTGAGAAATATCCATAATCCCCCCGCCATCATGTATTGTCGTGGCAGCCTGGCAGCTGCTAGCAGTATGTCTATGGCGGTTGTAGGGGCTCGGGCTGCAACTGGATATGGAAAAAAGATTGCCCGGGAAATGGGACAGTCTTTGGCTGAATATAACGTTGCCGTAGTTAGCGGTATGGCACGGGGTATAGACCGGGAAGCACATCAGGGAGCCCTGGACCGAAACGGATGTACTATTGCCGTTCTGGGCAGTGGTATTGATGTAATTTATCCTCGTGAAAATCACCTTCTATATGAAGAAATTTGTCTTAAGGGGCTGGTCATTAGTGAGTTTCCCCCGGGCAGCAGCCCTGACCCTGCTAATTTTCCCATACGGAACCGTATCATATCAGGGCTGTCGCGTGGTGTGGTGGTAGTAGAGGCCCGCCTTAAAAGCGGAGCCTTGATAACCGCTGATTTTGCA
>CAZBKS010000191.1:0-5134 GCA_964492475.1 uncultured Syntrophomonas sp.
ATGCTTACCTCACCCTCGGCTTTGCATACTCCGATGCTTAGAAGATCCAAAGCGGGACAGGTAATTTCCTGGTTCAACCAGGCGGTTACAGCCTCCCACACCCGGGGGTCATCTGCTATCGGAGTACCCTTGAAAGCACGGGAATGTACATCACCAGAAACCGCATACTCCGGAACCCCATTTAAATATGTCGATGCTGCCGTCACCAGCATATCACCGGAATAATAACCTGGATAAGGTGAATAACTGTAAATATTGGCGTATTCAACCTCTGCATTGAGGTGAGTGCCATTTGCTTCTCCTTCATTAAGTTCTCTCAGAAGATCACTATTTTTATCAATATGTTCTATATAACTTGTATGCCCCTTAAAAAGCTGGGACTGCACACTGGAAGCAGGAAGTTCGCTTATGCCGACCCCGTGATTGGGGGTGCCCACCATGATCAGTTTGCGGACATTAGCAGCTCCGTCTGGTGTGTTTTCTACGTAATAACGACTTATAAGTCCACTCGTACCGTGGGCAACTATATCTGCCTGCTGCACCTTTATGCCCTGCTGCAGGTATTTCTCCTTCTGGCTGCTGATGCTGTTTTGAAGCGGTTGGCATTGATCCTTGATTGATTTTTCAGGGTCATTACAGCGGCATATCTGGGTATCAAATTTCTGCTCCTTAAGATATTGGGAACAGCTGACCCAGGTCTGGTCATCACCTGTAAAACCAGATACCAGGATGGTGGGAGGGCGGTATAGCCGGATATCAGAGCTTATTTGCTGTTCACTGCCATCGGCGTCCGCATAGGTAAAAGTAACTGTATCATGGGTATACCATTTCAAGGTTTGAGGATCCTGTTCTTTACACTGCCACTCGGCCAGATAATCCGGGGGAATGTAAGTTAATATGGCGCTGTTGTTTTCTATTTTAATTTTGTCATTCCAGCCCAGGGATTTTCCTTGAAGTGTACCCAGGCGGGGAGGTTTTGCTTGTAAACTACCCTCTTTTATACCAGGGCAATTCAGCTTTATTTGCAGGCCTTCATCCAAACCGCATACGATGCCGGAATAGGGACGATGGGTGAGCGGATTTTCTTCCAGCTCCAGTTTGACTTTTGATTCAACTGCTTCTGCCTGGGCATATTCTTTTACTGGCATATACAATAGGTTTATGCTCATTAGTAAAATGATTAGCAAGCACACGTACCTGCATCTAAAAATTTTCATATTTTCCTCCTGTTAAATGGTATTAAATGAAATTCTAGATAAATTTATCAGTTCCTTTAAAAACAGCTTAATTGTCTCGATGCCTGGAATAGATCAATAAAAACCGTAAACAAAGATGGTAATGATTGTTTATCATAAAGGAATCTAATGGTAATATAGTAAAAACATCGATATTTATTAACAATTACTTAACCGGGAGGGGGGAAGCATCCTGCTTAATAGTAATCGGATTATTAAATTACTAGCGGTAATAGGCTTTATTGACAGCCTTTATATCAGCTTTACAAAATATGGATGTGAAATATGTGATACGGTTCATAACAGTGTCTGGGGTCAGCCTTTGGGGATTCCTGTCGCCTATTTGGGCATACTGGGGTATGGGTTAATTTATATATGCCTGAAAACCGGTAAGAAAGATTATGGATTAATCCTGGCTTCTGCTGGAGCTGTTACTTCCATGCTGCTGGTTTTAATACAGGCATTTGTTCTTAAACAGTTTTGTGTATTCTGCCTGATATCAGCAGCAATAATGATAACTATATGGCTGTTATTGTGGTATCAGGAGCGGCGATCGAGTCTGGGCAGGTTTATGCCTCTGGCCCCGATACTGGTGGCAGGAGTTTTTTTTATGTTGGTGATGCCTTATGCTAATATCGAGAAGCAGCCTGACAGCGAGGTGAATGCCTTTACTAATGCCGTATCCCAAATTAACGATCCAAAAGAAACTACCATACAAGAATCTGACCGTAAAACAGCAGATGACCAAGCGGATGAAGAAATTGAAGCAGACATGGCAGCAGTTTCGCAGGGGACAGAAGATTTGAGTGATGCCCAAATTGATAGCACCGCAAAAAGCGAAGAAACCAATAATCCTGAAACTGATAGTGCTGCTGAAGAACAAGCAGGGAGTCTCACCCAGCCAATAGATTCCGGTTCAGATACCTTGACAACTTTCTATCGGGCGGATGGAAGCCCGGTTAAAGTCGATATAAATAAAGATTATATACTCTATTTTGCCAGCCACTGCGAGGTATGCAATCTGGCTCTGGCCAAGGTCAACCTGATGCCTGAACAGGAAAGACCCATTCTTATTGATATCTGGATCCCGGATAATTCAAATCTGGACAATGAAAAGCAAGTGGTGCAGGAGAAATTCGCAAACTATGCTATTGATCCTCTAACCGTTGTTTATGATTTGGACCGAGTGAATCCGGTACCCAAAGTCCCACGTTTTGTAAATAAGTAAAGTATTAAATCGTCTCCAGTACATATTTCGTTAGCAGTCAAACCAGGTATTTTCTTTCGGCCCGTTTGCGGCCAGCCGCTTCATTGTCGAGCTCTTCTTCGAGTTGCGCTGAATAATTGCCCTCGCGCACCACTGTATGGCCCAATGGGGAAGCTTGAGCCTGTTAAGGTGCTATTTCATTAGAGCATAGGGGAGAAATGTGGTAATGGAAGGAAAGGCGACCAATACCATCAAACATAGTATTAAAGCGATGAGAAAAGGCCATATACCCTTGAATATTAATTCTACTGGAATTTCTGGTGCTACTCCTTTTATCACATAAACATTCATACCTACCGGGGGAGTAATTACTCCCATGGCTACTACCATAACCATGATAACTCCGAACCATATAGGGTCATAGCCCAGGGTATTTACCACCACTGGAAAGAAGATAGGGATGGTCAGCAAAATGAGTGCCAGAGCATCAATGAAGCAGCCCAGGATCAGATAGATAAGCAGAATAATGGCCATGACCGCAACCGTTGGCAGAGGTAATGATCCGGCCCAGGAAGCCAGTTCAAAAGGCACCCGGCTGATGGCCATAAAACGGCCAAATATCATGGCCCCCGCAATCATCAGCATAATCATAGCGGTGGTACGGGTCGCATCCAAAAGGGATTTCTTGAAATTATCCATAGTCAGGTTCTTACCTAATAGTGCCACCAGCAGTACACCAGCCGCACCTACTGCTCCCGCTTCGGTTGGAGTGAACCATCCCGCAAATAGGCCGCCCATGGATAGAACAAATACAAACAGCACTTCGGCCAGGCCGCCGCGCAGGCTCCCCAGGCGTTCTTTCCAATCTGCCCTGGGACCAGGCGGTCCCAGGACAGGTTGGCGCAGGGTTAAAATCCAGATAGTTATAATGTAGAACAGCATCAACATGATGCCCGGGATAATACCGGACATAAACAGTTGGCCGATGGACTGTTCAGTGGCCATGCCATAAACAATAAATATAACGCTGGGAGGAATCAAGACCCCCAGTACCCCGCCAGCAGCAATGCTGGCAGTGGCCAGAGACATATCATAGTTGTATTTTTTCATTTCCGGCAGGGCGATGGCACCCATGGTAGCTGCAGTAGCGGTATTGGAACCACAGATGGCTCCAAAGACACCACAGGCTACCTGGGTAGCTATGGCCAGGCCGCCCGGCCAGTGACCTATCAGCTTGTAAGCAAAGACATACAAGCGAGTTCCAATGCCGGAATAGTAGGCAAGAAAACCCATCCAGATAAACATTACTATAACACTCAAGGAATAGGATGAGAAAGTGTTGTAAATCTCTTTGGCTACCATGCTGAACCCTGATGAAAAAGAGGTCAGAAGACTGAAGCCTACAAATCCCACCAGGGCCATAGCATAGGCAATAGGCATTCTGAGTACCAATAAGAGTATAAAAGCAGCTAAACCTAAAAGTCCCGCCAGCAGTGAATTCATCTAAAAACCCTCTTCCATGGCAGGGTTAATTGGAGCGTCAATACCGGGCTTAAACCCAGCAGGCCGCAAGCGGTCCGGGAGACTGGCGGATAAAGCCATCTGCAATGATTGGGTCAATTGGATTGTCAATACCAGGCTTAAAGCCATAAGTCCTAAAGCTATCAGGAAGACTACCGGCCACAGGGGAAACTGGGTGGTAGGTGATACGGTATTGCTTTCCAGCATGGTACGGGCATACTTTGCTACATGCCATGCGGACATACTCCAAAATGATAGTGCAGTAACCTTGGTAAGCACATCGGCTGTTGCCTGCATTTTCTTCGAAAAATGTTCGATAATAAAATCGACCGCAATATGACCGTTGTTATAGGCACAGTGAGCCAATGCCAGGCCGATACCTATAGCTGTCATCATGTTCACATATTCGTAGGTTCCCAGTAGGGGACGATGCAAAAGAGCGCGCAGCAGAACATTGCTTACTACCAGCAGCATTACTGCTACTATACATAGTCCTGCCACATAATCCATATATTGGCTTATGTCTTTTGCCAGCCGGGCCAACTTATTCATATCATCTGCACCTCCTCCAACTTATTGGTATTCCTCGTTATATTTTTCAGCCAGCCGCTTAACTGTATCCAGTATTTCCTGTCCCGGCTGTCCGGCTGCATCCATTCTGGCCACAAAATCATCTTGAATAGGCTGGACCAGACTAATCCACTTATCGGTTTCCTCCTGAGATAGTGTGATGACCTCCATCCCCTGCTCATCTACAGCATACTTTAAGGCATCCTCATTCTGTTTATCCCATAAACCGATAGCTACATTTTCAAAATATTCATCATTTACTGCTTCAATAGCCTTCTGAATCTCTGGATCTAGTGAATTCCATTTATCGAGATTTATTGTTATGAAAAACAGAGTGTTGTACAGGAATGGAGTCTCAGTAATGTAGCTGGTAACTTCGGCTTGTTTCCATCCCTTTAGTACTTCAACCGGTCCCAGGTTTCCTTTAACCACTCCTTTGGTCAGGGCTTCATATGCGTCTGATTGAGGCATCGCGGCCGGAACAGCTCCCAGGGCCTCCAGGGTTGTAGCGCTTAGCCCGGTGGCTCTAATTTCCATACCTTGTAAATCCTGCAGGCTACGGACTGGATTCTTGGTGTACAAGTCACCCGGGCCGGTAGTG
>CAZBKS010000192.1:0-5132 GCA_964492475.1 uncultured Syntrophomonas sp.
GCGGAGTCTTGGCGACGGAATATTTATGCATCCAAGCCAGCGCATTATACCTTTTGGCAGTGGAATCAAATAAAAAAATAATTTGGTCAAGGGTGGAATGATTTATGAAACTGCTGCTGGTGGAAGATGAAAAATATCTTTCGGAGGCACTGACTCAGCTGCTGATAAAAAATCAATATGCAGTAGATGCAGTTCTGGATGGCGAATCTGGACTCGACTGTGCATTAACGGGAATCTATGATCTTATTGTACTCGATATCATGCTGCCCAAAATAAACGGCCTGGAAATACTAAAAGAACTGCGTGCAGGCGGGATATCTACTCCGGTTATCATGCTTACCGCCCGGGGCGAAACCAGCGATAAGGTTCAGGGTCTGGATGGGGGAGCAGATGATTATCTGACCAAACCATTTGCTTCAGAAGAATTATTGGCCAGAATTAGAGCTTTAGTCAGGCGCAAAGGTGAAATTATTGCTGACAATGTCTTAACCTTTTCTGATTTTTGCCTCAATTTGGGTACTTATGAACTGGAAGGGGATAGCGGCAGTGTAAGGCTGACTTTAAAGGAGTACGAGATATTGGAATACTTCATGCACCGGCCCAATCGAGCGGTATCCAAGGATGATCTGATTATCAAGGTATGGGGCTATGACTCCGAGGCCGAGTATAATAATCTTGAAGTGTATATTTCCTTTTTAAGAAAAAAACTTCTGCATGTGGGCACTAAAGCCAGCATAAGCACTCTGCGGGGAATCGGATACAAACTGGAGGAGTAAAAAGGTGTTTAACAAGCTGCAGCGAGAATTTGTAAAAATAAATATGTCCTTGCTTACCACTGTTTTCGTGGTGATATTTGCAGTTGTTTATGTTCTTACTGCGGTCAGCGGCGAGCGGCAAACTGATTTTGCAATGGAAAGTATGATGTTTTCCACCGGTCGCCCGGGTCCTGATAAACCAGCCATGGCCAGCAGTATTGTGGTGGAGATGGACAATGAGGGCAGAATAGTAAAAACCAATACCGTAGTAAATTTTGGGTCAGATACTATAGAAGAGGCAGCTGCAGCAGCATATCAGAGTGATAAAAAATCGGCTCATCTTGATATAGGAGACAGCAACTACGCATTTCTTAAACACACTACTGATTATGGGACTAAAATTGTATTTGTGGATCGAACTTCACAGCAACAGGCACTCAATAATCTGCTGATTATTTTTGTTGTGGTGGGCACCATCAGCTTAGGCCTGCTCTATTTAATAAGTATTTATTTTGCCAATCGAGCCATTACTCCTATTAAAGAGATGTTTGAAAAACAAAAACAATTCATCGCCGATGCCTCCCATGAACTGAGGACTCCACTGACGGTCATCAAGACCAATGCATCCTTGATTTTGTCCAATCGTGATCAAAGTGTGGCCAGTCAGCTCAAGTGGCTGGAGTATATTAGTCTGCAGTCTGATCGTATGTCTGACCTGGTGGATGACATGCTGTCTTTGGCCAGGTATGATTATTCAGAACCGGCTGTGTTTTTATCTGATTTCAATTTAAGCAAGACTTTGACCGGCACTCTCCTATCCTTTGAGGCGGTATTGTTTGAAAATAATATAAATCTGGATACCCGGATAGACCCTGATATTGTCATGAATGGAGACAAAGAGAGCATCAAACGACTGATAAATATATTAATAGACAATGCCGCCAAGAACACGCCGGATGGCGGCAGTATATCAGTGAGTCTTACAAGTGAAAAGAACCTGATCGAGCTGGTAGTAAGCAATACCGGGATGGGTATTCCGCAGGAGTATATTGAAAAAATATTTGAGCGTTTTTATAGAGTAGACACCTCCAGGTCTAGAGAAAGCGGGGGATATGGCTTGGGATTAGCAATTGCCAAATCCATTGCCGAACAGCACCGGGGCAGAATCTATGCCAGAAGCCGGGAGGGAATAGATACTTCGTTTATCGTAGAGCTGCCCCATAAATGACACAACAAACATCCATCGGTGTCATTTAATATTCACCATTAAATCAACAAATTTTAGCATTTCTTCTTCAGAATAGGGCATGTTATTTTCGTAAGCGGGAAAAGATATTGACCGGCTGGCCCAGGTATGTGCCGAACTGCAGCGCGAGAATTTGCCACTATAACTTACAGCACTAAAATGTTATTTTCGCCTATGGCTATAGCACCAATGTCAGGGCTAACAGTCTCTACTATCCTGACTATGGTTATAGTACCGGTAATTTATAGTATTATTGAAGGACGATTGGAATTGTAAACAAATTATTGATAAATTCAGCCTGGCGTCGAAATCCCAATAAATTTGCAGAGGAATTAATTATGAACCATCTAAAAAGTTTTTATCCAGGCATGGCCGGACACGTTAGCAATAATTCATTATTGTCATAACAGCACTTAATCACAGTAAATATGCAGGTCATAGTCTGAAAACGGGGCAGTGAAAGGTGCCATTTATCAGATCATTTTTTTAATTTTTTATCTTCAGCAGGCAGGGAAGCTGCTAGTTGTTGCCGAAAGAGAAATGATAAAGAAACTGCTATCTGGACAAAATAGAGCAAGGTTATAGTCGAGTCCCGTCTGATGGTGTTCGGGACCGCGTAAACATTTGCCTATGAGATCAGGGTAACAGCGAACAGTATCCTGGCGGGAAAATACAAACTTTCTTCGCGTGGGATAGGGTGCTAACAAAATTATAAGGAGGAATCGCTATGATCACTAAAAGGAACAAGAAATTGGCCCTCCTGCTGGTAATGATGCTGGTATTGAGCATTTTTGCCGGTTGTGGAGGAGAAAAAGAGGAAGAGCAGCCTGCTGCAGATACCGCAACCATACCGGTAGGTATCAATGTGGAACTGTCTGGTGCTGTGGCCAGCTATGGAAGCAACGCCAGAGACGGTGCGGTACTGGCCATTGAAGAGATTAACGCGGCTGGCGGTGTACTGGGGCAGCAGTTCGAAGCGCTGGAAAGAGACTGCAAATCCACTGCGGATGAAGCTTTGAGCGTAAGTGCGGCATTGGCGGGAGAAAACATTGTAGCTCAGATAGGGCCTCTGACCAGCGGCGACGTAGCTGGCAGTACCCCGATCATGATGGAAAACAAGATCCCGTTGATTGCTCCGGCAGCTACAGCAGCCAATGTTACCGTGGATGAAAAAACCGGGGAAACCAAGGAATATATCTTCCGGGTATGTTTTATAGATCCTTTCCAGGGAACCCTGATGGCTCAGTTTGCTGCTGATAATCTGCAGGCCAAGACAGCTGCCATTTTTGCTGATACATCAAGTGATTACGGCAAAGGACTGGCTGCATATTTTAAAGAGACCTTTACTGAAAAGGGCGGTGCTATTGTTTCGGAAGAGGGTTTTGTAAGCGGCGACCGTGATTTTAATGCGACTTTGACCAAAATCAAGGGCACCAATCCCGATTTCATTTATGTACCAGGATACTATCAGGAAGTTGCTCCGTTGATCAAACAGGCACGTGAGTTGGGGATTACTGCTCCCATAGGCGGGGGAGATGGCTGGGATTCTCCGGATATGGTAAGTGTTGCGGGCGGCGATGCGCTGAATAGTACTTACTTTACCAATCATTATTCATCCCAGGATACTGATCCCAAAGTGAAAGCGTTTGTGGAAGCTTTCAAAGCCAAATACAATAAAGAACCGGATGCTTTTGCAGCCCTGGGCTATGATTGCGTACAGCTGCTGGCTCAAGCTATAAAAGACGCTGACTCTACCGATCCCCAGAAAATAACTGAGGCTCTGGCCAAAATCACTGACTTTGAAGGGGTTACCGGCAAGATGACTATCGATGAACAGCATAACCCGGTGAAGGCAGGAGTAATTATTGAGTTCAAGGATGGGACACAGACGGTTAATACTAGAATTCAGCCATAATACATGATATAGTTGGGAAAGGGAGGGCTTGTCCCTCTCTTTCCTTTTAAGTAGTGATAGGAGGAAGTGGCCAATTTGCTGGAATTTTCACAACAACTGGTTAATGGGCTATCCCTGGGAGCGATTTATGCCCTAATCGCATTGGGATATACCATGGTTTATGGAATTATTAAATTAATCAATTTTGCCCATGGAGATGTAATGATGATAGGTGCCTATGTAGGATTTTTTTCTATTACTATGCTGGGTACCAATATTATAATAGCCATGCTGGCGGGGATGATATTCTGTGCCCTGCTGGGTGTTTTTATTGAAAAAGTTGCCTACAGGCCGCTGCGTAATTCTACCCGTATAGCTGCTCTGATAACGGCTATTGGTGTGTCGCTGTTTTTGGAATACATAACTGTGGTTGTTCTGGGACCTGCCCAGAGAGTATTCCCTCAGTCTGCTTATCCCATCAAGCAATATCATCTTGCGGGTTTGACCATCCTGAACAAACAATTATTTGTTTTTATATCTGCGGTACTACTGATGTTAATCCTCCAGTACATTATTAAAAGGACAAAAACGGGCAAAGCGATGCGAGCAGTATCTCTGGATATGGAAGCTGCTGTATTAATGGGGATCAGCGTCGATAAGACTATTTCAGTTACCTTTGCCATCGGTTCTGCACTGGCAGCCGCAGCCGGTGTTATGATAGGAGTATATTATCAGACCATTAATCCTTTGATGGGAATTATCCCGGGGCTTAAAGCGTTTGTTGCTGCGGTGCTGGGTGGAATAGGTATAATACCAGGAGCCATGGTAGGAGGCTTTGTAATGGGGCTTCTGGAAACTATGGTAAGTGGATATGGGAGCAGTTTATACCGGGATGCCGTAGCATTTGGCGTACTAATTATAATACTGCTGATAAAACCCACCGGCTTGTTTGGGAAAAACACCGGCGAAAAAGTGTAGGTGAAGATATATGCAAGAGAAAAAAAAGTCCTGGCTGAATTTTCTATATGAAGTAATGATGCTGGTGGCCTTGTTTACCCTGGTTCAATATGCTTTAACCACAGGTTTGGTAAATCAGTCCTACCAGATAAATCTTGTCTTAATGTGTATCAACATAATTCTGGCCGTCAGCCTGAATTTGATTAATGGTTTTACCGGACAGCTTTCCCTGGGTCATGCTGGTTTCATGGCCGTAGGTGCTTATGCATCAGTTATCCTT
>CAZBKS010000193.1:0-5093 GCA_964492475.1 uncultured Syntrophomonas sp.
TTGAACGGCGTCTCTTTTTTCAAAGACATCTGTTAAGCATTACAGGAATGCTCCTTGCTTTATTCTAAGCAGGAGGGAGAAATGTGTTCATCCAGTTACTTAATTTAATACTATTAACTTAATTTACTAAATATTTCACTTTGTTAAGTTAACATATGTTTTTTTTAAAATAATAATGATAATATAAGTATTAGGAAATATTAGGGTGAGTGATCATATGGGCAGCGATGAGTCATTAGCATTAATAATAATTATTATTGTTCTCAGCTTGGGCCTAATAGCAGGAATAGTTGGAGTATTAGTTTTTAGCAGCAATCTTTCTGATTGGTTCAAAAAATTATAGATCATAAAACGTGCATATTAAATTAATAGGATTTTGCGTACTTTTTTAAGGTATGTAATAGGCAGGGTATGATATATACTCTGCTTTCGTTTTGTAACTCATCACGCAGACGTATTTTATTTACGGTTATACATCCAATTATTTCAAACGCTTATTAATTAAGATGGCTATACCAATAAAACCAATTTCCCTCTCCCTCGGCCAGGAAATAAATTCTCCTTATACCCCTGTATAGAATAATCTTGCCCTGCAATCTATTGACTTTGCTTGTGACTGATAGTACAATCACTATGTCGAAATTGCTCGATTTATACTAACTGGAGGTTTTGTTATATGCAGTTGATATGCACCTATGAAATAGAGCGAAGCTATCCTCTAAACGCTAGTGAGGTGTACAGCCTGGGTTTAGAACTGAACTCCAAATGCCTTGCCATTTTCAACCTATTACTGCAGGCCCAAGATAAAAACGGCAGTAAAACGGCGGTAGAGAAATTTGTTAGATATGGTTTTAAGGAATTAAAGATATGTGAAATCAGACAAAATCACCAACTTAACCAAACCCAGGGCCTGGACTCAATTTATGATGAAAATGCCCTGCATGAAGATGCAGATTTAACCGCAATTGAAGAGGATATAAGAAGGGCGTTCCGGCGGTTAGATTCATTCTATGAGTTTCTCTTTAGTCAGCAAGATAGAAGATTTTCTATGTTTGACCTTAATAATGCAGCCCAAGTTCTACGTTTCGGAATGAATTTACGTCGAGATTTATATGATCTACTCCATTTTCTAAGCAGCAGTTACCGGGAAGGCAAGATAAAGCAGGCATTAAATGATCTCCTGCTGTTGAACAATGATATCAGCAGGTCGATAAAGCAGGATACAATCTCACTAATCGATCAGCAGCAGGGATATAAAACACCGACGAATTATCCCATAGCGGCAAATATTTAATCTGAAATTGGCTGCTCTGGCTCACTGCCCCAAGACAATATTCGACTAAATACACAACATCCTCGTTTTGTTACGCCAAAAAAATATATTAATTAATTTTAAATAAACTATTGCACATTTTGTCGCTTTATGTAATAATATAATCAACCTTCACCCCCCATATAAAATATAAAACATAAATTCCATCACATTCCCTCTCCATATGAGCCCGTCAAGGGCTCATATAACTTTTCATGTGAATTTTTTATTTTTCACAAATAGTTCAAGTGCAAAAAATTACGAATATTCTTTTTTGCGGTAGATTCACAATTATATTATGCAATTTCCTAAATTAGCAGTTTATTCCGGCCGGATAATCATTTAAAATAAGAGATATTAGTAATTTAATGCTACCATAGCCTGAATTTGTGTGACAATTTAGAAGGGGAGGTCCTTATTTAATGGAGAATAACACAACCAATGGTGAGGTCATAGTGGTGACTTCGGGTAAAGGTGGTGTGGGCAAAACTACTACCGTGGCAAATTTGAGTACTTCTCTGGCCAGAATGGGTTATAAAGTAGCGGTTATGGACCTGGACATAGGGTTGAAAAAGCTGGACTTGATAATGGGCTTGGAAAATCGGGTGATTTACGATATCGTACAGGTTATTGAAGGTGAATGTACTCTCAAGCAGGCACTGGTTAAAGACAAGAGATTCCCGGGGTTGTGCATGCTTCCCGCAGCCCAAACCAGAAACAAAGACGATATCAGTCCGGAACAGGTTCAAGTAGTATGCGACAATTTAAAACAGGAATTTGATTATGTATTTATTGACTGTCCGGCCGGCATAGAACAGGGATTTAAGAATTCAATCGCTGCTGCCGATAAAGCTATAGTAGTTACTAATCCTGAGGTCTCAGCAGTTAGAGATGCCGATAGAATAATCGGTATGCTGGAGTCAGCTCAGTATAAAGACATTAACCTGCTGGTAAACCGGGTGCAAAATGATATGGTAAAAAGCGGTAATATGCTGAGTATAGAAGACTTGACTGAACATCTTTGTATAAACTTACTGGGGATCGTTCCGGAAGATAAAAATGTTCTTATTTCGACTAATAAAGGTGAACCTATTATACTAAATGAGCGCAGTCAGGCTTCTCAGGCTTTCAACAATATAGCCCAGAGAATTACTGGAAAAGACGTACCCTTAATGGAATTAGACGACAATTCCTTCTGGAGTAAATTAAGAGATCTGGGACGGAGTCTTTTACCTACCAGATAGAAGGGGGTAGTAAATGTGTTAACTTTTATGAAGAATATATTTAAACAGGAGCAAAATTCCAGCCGCCGGCAGGCCAATGACCGGCTGAGGGTTGTTCTCGCTCATGATCGAGCCGGGACTTCTGCTGAACTCATGGACACCATTAAAGAAGAGATTATTCAGGTTATAGCCAAACACATTGAAATCGTTGGTAACCCAGAAGTTAATTTTATTCGCGAAGGAAGACATTCCGCTCTGGACATCAGTATTCCTATTAAAGGCAGGTAAGCATCTTGGCCAATATCAAAGTTTAAGGCATCAATAATAACCTGGTTTTTGTGTTTGAAGAAGGTAATTATTCGGATTATATTCAGATCCTAAAAGATAAATTTGCAGCTAATCAGCAGTTGTTCGAAGGGTCTCCGGTAATCTTCAAAGGGAAAGGGCTTAATGCCCTTTCTTTTGAGGACATTTCCAGTCTCCAGCAGCTTTGCCTGGAATACGGAATGATATTAAATAATATCGAACTTAATATCAACCGATCCTATGCCAAAGATATTTTTATTCATCGGAACGTGCGCAGCGGCCAGAAGATACACTCCGAAGGATCAGTCATCGTCTGGGGAGACGTCCATGAAAGTTCAGAGATTATAGCGGGCAATGATATAATTGTACTGGGCAAAATGGAGGGCATGGCTCATGCCGGCTTCTATGGCAATACAAATAGTATCGTGTTTGCTTTAAACCTCTGTCCCGGACAAATCCGCATAGCCAGTAATCTGTCACATTTTCCCGGCAAAAACAAGAAGCAGATACTGCCGGAATTCGCCTATCTTGCTGATGATGCGATCTGCATAAAAGAGTATAATTCCCGGGACAATCTAGACCGAATAAAGCTCTTATAATATCGTGATTGCCAATGATTAATATTGCCAGGAAAGCAAATTACTAAAATCATAAAACATACTTTACGTTCCTGATCAGTTACAATAACAGCAAGGCAATTATTTTGAATATATGATAACAGGATACGAAAAGAAAGCCGGACTTAAATCCGGCTTTCTTTTCGTATCTTGATTATTTTTTCGGCTGCCATACCCGCCATACATTACCAGCCAGGTCGGTCGTGGGTTTGAGAGTTGGTTCCCCTGGTACCCAGCCCGAAGGCATTACCTCCCCAGTGGCCTGGTTATGCTGATAAGCCTGCACCTGCCTGAGCAGCTCCTGGGGGTTCCTTCCCACTGGAGGTGACAGTACTTCTGCAGCCTGGATCACTCCCTCAGGATCAAGCAGGAATCGTCCTCGCACGTTAACTCCTGCATCTTCATCATAAACATCATAGAGTTTGCCTATTTTACCACCCTGATCACTCAGCATGGGAAAGGGTACTCCTCCATCTGCCATCTTGGACAACTCGGTTTCATTCCATATTTTGTGAGAAAACACACTGTCTACACTTATGGACAGCACTTCAACATTTAATTTCTGTAGTTCAGGATAGCCCACGGCTATACTCGATATTTCGGTGGGTCATACGAATGTAAAGTCTCCCGGATAAAAGCATATCACTACCCATTTCCCTTTATAATCCTCCAGGTTGACTTTGGTGATTTTACCATTGTGGAATGCATCGGTTTGAAATACGGGAGCCGGTCTGCCAACTAACATCAATATCGACCTCCTTTTTTCACCTTAATCTATAGTTTGTGGGGTGATATCCTCAGTATAGCCCGATTTATATACGTCTACAAGCTGTCCTGGTGCCTGCTGGACCTTCAGTTGAATGATTCCTTTTTTTGTCGAAAGCCAATATTACGAATGGGCATAGGTTTAGGGTCAGGCCGGCATAATATTCAGATATTATTATTATTCTAAACTTTCATAACCGTTTTCCTCTGCCAAGCAATAAACACTCTGGGGTAGCACAAATATACTGGCAGACGTTTATTATGAAATGATAAATGTTGGCCCTGCGTAGAGGACTGGCGGAAGGAGGAGGGGACAAGCAGCTAGGATTTCATAGAGGATATAAGAAAAATCAGCAGACCTATACCCGCCAGGGCGAAACCAGCCACGCCAAAAATTGTGTATTGTTCAATAATATCGGGGTGACTGCCATGGATTATTAAAGATGAACCAATCAGTCCCCCGGTAATTATCAAGCTGGAGCTGAGGCGGCTTACCAGCTGGCCCATTTTATGGTGTGATCTTTCGCTCAGATCCACCTTTATATTCAACTGCAGACTGCCCCTATTGGTTGCTTTAATCATTTCATGAAAATCATGGGGCAAAGACCCCAGTGGTTTTATATCCCGGTAATATCTGCGGTTCACATATTTATAGACATTCTCGGGTTTAAGTCGTTCCTTATATACCTTGTTAGCCAGCTCGCTGGCAGTTTCCATGAAATCATAACTGGGATCAAGTTTTTTGCCTACCCCTTCAACGGTTATAAGGGCCTTCATCAAGGAAGTAAGGTAGGCTGGCAGTTTCAACTGGTAGTTGTAGGCTAAAGTCATGATATCTTTACGCAGACGGTTCATATCCAGCTTGCCCAG
>CAZBKS010000194.1:0-5086 GCA_964492475.1 uncultured Syntrophomonas sp.
TACCTGCCGAGGACATTCGCCAGGCCGCCCGTATTTATGCTGAAGCTGAAGCTGCTGCGATTTGTTATTCCATGGGCTTAACCCAGCACAGCACCGGAACTGACAACGTCAAGTCGGTCTGTAATCTGGCCATGGTAACCGGCAATGTCGGAAGACCCGGGACGGGTATTAACGCCCTGAGAGGCCAAAACAATGTGCAGGGAGCCTGTGATATGGGGGCACTGCCAGTGGTTTTCACCGCTTATCAGAAAGTAATTGATGATGCGGCCCGGGAGAAGTTCGAAAAGGCCTGGGGTCGTCCTTTATCTGGCACCAATGGATTAACTGTTACTCAGACCATACATGCCGCCTATGATGGAGCCATCAAGGGCATGTTCGTTTTTGGTGAAAATCCCATGGTCAGTGATCCGGATATTCAACATGTCGAAGATGCTCTGGATAAGCTGGATTTCCTTCTCGTCCAGGATATCTTTTTGACTGAGACGGCCATGAAAGCGGATATAGTCCTGCCTGGAATCTGCTTTGCTGAAAAAGACGGTACCTTTACCAGCACTGAGCGAAGAGTGCAGAGAATAAGAAAAGCAGTCAGTGCCCCAGGTGAAGCCAGGGATGACTGGTGGATTATCTCTCAATTAGCTTCCCGCATGGGTTATCCCATGTCATATAATTCAGCGGAGGAAATATTTGAGGAAATGCGTGCCCTCACTCCCTCTTATGCTGGAATGACCTACGCCCGACTGGAAGGACCGGGACTTACCTGGCCCTGCCCGACTGAAGATCATCCTGGAACCCCTATCCTGCATAAGGAACAGTTTACGCGCGGTCTGGGACTTTTCCATGCATTGGAGTTTAAAGAACCGGTAGAATTACCCGATGAAGAATATCCCTATATTCTAAGTACCGGTCGAAGCTTGTACCACTATCATACCGGCACTATGACCAGAAGATCGTCCGGTCTAAACAGTCATATGCCTGAAAATGTAGTACAAGTTAATTCCCATACAGCTGCAGAATTAGGTATAACAGAGAACGAATATGTTCGTTTGAGCACACGGCGGGGCAGTATTGTGCTTAAGGCTCAGGTCACGGACATCTTAAAGGACAAGGTATTATTTACCTATTTCCATTTCGCTGAAGCGGCTGCAAACCGCTTGACCGATTCTCATGCCCTGGACCCGGTTGCTGGTATACCTGAATTCAAAGTATGTGCAGCCAATCTGGAAAGGATCTAGCAAGATTGAAAAACCATAGCTTAAAGACACCTCCTAAAAACAGAGTTAGTTGAAATATTAATAAATATGGCTTACCGTTTAAAAGGCTATCTCATGCGGGGTAGCCTTTTCCGTTGTGAGCTAACGTAAGCGAACCTGTCTCAAATTGCACCCTTTATTGTGCCACCATGAAAAATGAAGGCACATCAGTCGCCCCGTAAACGGAGTAGTCCTGTGGGCTTCCTTAAGTAATTGAGCCGGGAGGCGAAAATAATTGTGGTCCTGTGGGCTTCCTTAAGTAATTGAGCCGGGAGGCGAAACTAATTGTGGTCCTGTGGGCTTCCTTAAGTAATTGAGCCGGGAGGCGAAACTAATTGTGGTCCTGTGGGCATCTTATTACTCTGGAGCAGCGTTTATTAGCAAATCGAATAAAGCCTTCCAGGTCATGTTTTTTCCCCAATCTCATCCTTCAGCAGAGATAAGGTAGAAACCCCAGCCTTGCCACTGCCAGAGGGTAGGTTCGGAATCATCCGGGTGTATGAAGCGGGATAAGAGGGAATAGCTGCCTTCCTGCACTATCAGCTCATTCTTTCCATCATCATTGATATCTTTTATCTGCAGGGATTTGATGGGCCGGTGGAGGGCAGATGACATCCAGAGCGGTTTGACCTGCTTACCTATCAAGTCAAAAATAAACAGGTGGCAGCGTATTTGCTTGTCGTTTAGATTAACCCAAAAGGGCTTATCCTCTCCGAAACTTCCTTCTTTCCAGACTACCATTATCAGGTCTTCTCTGCCGTCATGGTTGGCATCACCTGTCGCCAGGGAAGTCACCCGCCATTCAGCAGGGGATTGCCACAATTCTGATTTGTTTTCAGTAATTTTAAGGCAGTGGTCTTCCAGTATATAAGTTTCCATATCTCCGTCATTATTAAGATCATGATGTTCTACCAGTGCCGGCTGTTCTCCAGCGGGAAAAAAGCCAGCACCAATCCTATCCGCCCATATTATACAGGCAGACAGGATAAGCACTAACATCAAAATCCAGTGCAATTTAATGCTTAATTTCCCCGACATTCATTACAACCTTAAGGGAATATCGAATGACAGTGACCTTCGGCAGTAAAAGTCCGGGTCCAGGCAGGAGCTTCGGGAGCTTCCTGGTTCTGCAGCATTTCCCGCCATTTTTGATCGGTAAGACGGTCTGTTGCCGGCCAGGTGAATTCGTAATAGGAATATACGCCTCCCCGGGCTATACGCAGCTTGCCTTCGACTGGTACTACGGCATAAATTTCTGAAATATAGCCGGTTCCTTCTTCCAGTACCGAATCCGGTGGGGCAGTGGCTACATCAGCAATCAGGGCGGCCGGGTTTTCCCAAGCTTTGGGAGGCATATCGCTGTTCTCATCCCGCAGGGCTTCCAGCCAGAAATGCTCCAGCTGTCCTCCAAAAGTGCGTATAAGTTCATAATCCTCTTCCGATAGAGGGGTGTTGGTCAGTTCTTTTTCTGAAATATCCTTTAAAGCAAGAGCCAGTACTTCCATGCGTTCCAGGCTTTCCTGGTCTTGATCGGCCAAGAACTGTCGGCTGTCAAGGCCCTCCCGGGTCATTATGGCCAGTGAGGCCAGGCGTCCATAAAGTTCGGGATTTGGTTCCACATAACCCCGGTCATCGACTTCTCCGTCCATGCCTCCGCCCATCTCGGCATACACCTGTTTGGCATACAGGATGGTATCGTGTTTCAACTCGGTCCAGCTGCCCAGATAGGTGTTTAATTCCTTGCGGTTCCAGGCCTGATTGAGCATGAAAGAGGGGTACCCCGCTGGTTTATTTCCGGTGGAGGGCCTCAAAGTATAGAGCCAGCTCCAGTACAGGTTTTGAGTCCAGCTGCTCATATCCAACCCCGATATATAAGACTGCATTTTACTCATATTTTCCGGGTAATTCTCGTAGCGGTAATCTCCAAGATCCTGCAAAATAGAGACAGCTTCACTGCTGCCCATAGCGGCAGGAATATCCAGGCCCCGGGGCAGCACTCTTCTCTCACCTTCCGTATTTTCTTTGACTTCACGATATATCAAGCGCTGGAATACATCCGCATCCAATGTATAGCGCTGACCCATAAAACGATACCCTTTTATTTCCTTTTCTCGATCCGGCTGCAAGTTCTCATCGAAAATGGGTATAGAGTTAAGAAGGGGAGGGTTTAGTTTCTTGGCTTCATTCAAAAAATCCTTCCACTTATCCTCTGAATCTGCCAAATCTTTTATTTTAATTTCACTATCGTATACTTGATTTAGGAGTTGATTATACTGGTAATATCCTAAATCATCGCTTTTACCAACAAAGAAACAGGTCGGCTCATAAATTTTCTCCCAATTTTGCAGGTTGCCGCCCTGGTTAAGAGCCAGGGTGATTAGTGCTGCGGAACGAGTTTCATCCTCATTTTTAAGGCGGAAGGTCAGGCGCCCGTACCACATCATAGTTTGAAAATAATTCTGTAGTTCTTCCGATTTGGTATAATGGCCACGGGGAATGTATTGAGTATAGTCTTCTTTAAGATCTTCCAATACGTCAGGCTCCGACTGGCCGATACTCATAACTGGAGATACGGCCGTTTGCTGATGCTCTTTTATCAAATCCAGTTCCCTGGATACTTCCTGCTGAACCGCTTCGGGGACTTGAAATTGCGGGTCCATAAGCAGACTGCCAACTGTAAAGAAGGCCAGATTGCGGCGAGCAGCGTTTTCCCAGGTGCTTCCCTTTAAACTTTCATACTGTTGTAAAGTTTCATTCATCATCGCTTTATTAAGATTTTTAATTTCTGGAATCATATGGTCCTTTTCCATACTCTCCAGGAGGTGGTTGAAAAACAGGTGATAGTTGTGCAGCATTGCATCTGTAGTAATGAAATTGGGAACCCCATCATAACGGTTAGGTTCGTACATGGCAAAAAATTCTTCCCCCCAGAAGGGTACTACCACAAAACCGTTATTGATCAGCAGTTCTCTGGCCTGAGGTGAAAACTCAAAGCGGTTGAAGTTTTCTACATTACTAAAATCCGACGCTACTTGATAAGGAGAGACTGCTGGGGAAACATTAACTGGAAAATCGGTATAGGTTGCAAAATTCGCAGCCTCTGCGACCTGCCCGGTTTCACCCTCACTTTGGTTACCGGCAGTGCCTGAGCAACCGGTTATCATTAAGATGAAAAGCAGAACCACTGCAATAGTGGTATGGGAACGTTTTGACCTTACCAACCTCATGAACTCATATCCTCCTTACTAATTCAATAGTATTTGTGTGATTGAAATTAACTTTTTTATTAATACCTATTACTATATTATCATATGGTTTATCCAAATATTTCTTACAATATAAGATGAAGTTTGTAGCCGCTTCGCTGGCAAAGTTGAACTTAAAAGGAACCTGTCCCCTGTCCCGAATTAGCTTGAAAGTGTTAGAATATATCTATTCTGATGTAGACTTATGAGGATGAGCAATATGAGAGTGCAACAAATTGGTTCAGTTGATATTAACCAGGGAGCATGATATGAAAATTATTAAAAGCCTTATTGCTGTTTTAGTAATAATATCATTGACCGCCGTCGGTTTAAAATTAGCTCCCGGGTCAACTCCTTCGATTAAGGATGTTCAGGGTCAGGTGATCCCAGGTAGCATTGCTTCTTTGGAGAAAGTCAGATTGGGAGGAATGGACCAATGGATACTGATGCGCGGGAGCGATGTTTCCAAACCTGTTCTTTTGAGGCTGCATGGTGGCCCAGGATCAGCCCAGATGCCGGACGCTCATTACTACAATGGAGATTTGGAACAGGCTTTTACCGAAGTGCACAGGGATCAAAGCGGTGCAGGAC
>CAZBKS010000195.1:0-5073 GCA_964492475.1 uncultured Syntrophomonas sp.
AAATTATACGGGATCTGCCTCGTTTGGCAGATAAAAAGGAAGCTTAATATGAGTAAGAACTTTAAAAATCAGACCAAAGATCAGACTCTGGAGAATTATATTGCGGGATACAATTTGCTAAGTAAGCATCCGCTGTTTATTCCCATTTTATATCGTACCTGTGATGTCCGGGAAAAGGGAAACCTTTGCCCGGATGAAGGTTGGGCAGTTGTAACTCAAAACGGATCTATCCATGTTAATCCCAATCGACTGGCAGAACCGGAAGAGTGGGCCTATGTGCTGGCCCACTGCCTCCTCCACCTGGGTATGGGACATTTTCGCAGAGAGCAGGATTTTTTCAAATGGAATGCAGCCTGTGACTATTTTGCAGATCGATTCTTAAGGGATTTAAAACTGGGCAAAGTACCGGAAGACATGCGTTGTGATTTGGATATGTCGGTGCAAACAGAGCACGATTTATACTGCCGTTATCGTGAAAAAGGCATACCGCCTCAATTAATGAAGCTGGGTACAGGAGGCATGGGCAAGAAAGATATGTTATTAGTCTCCGGGCAAACTGGTATCTATCGAAGTGCCAAATGGCCTGACTTGCTGGGACGAGGCCTGGCCAGGGCTATTCACAGTGCAATCAATGTTGCCGGCGGTCACGAGTCTTACCTGGGAGATAAGAATGGAGATAGCGATGCTCAAAGAGCCAAGGAATGGTTTATTGGTTCGTTTCCGTTATTAGGGGCTCTTGCAGCTTCATTCAGTATTATCGAAAATCCGCAGGTATGTATTCGAAACGACGTATCCATCGCAGCGGTAGATGCTGAATCCAGAGAAATATTTATGAATCCTGCCGCAGGTTTAGATGAGTCAGAAATCCGCTTTGTTATGGCTCATGAACTCATGCATGTTGCGCTGAATCATCACTCCCGGCGGAAGGGGCGTGATCCCTATCTGTGGAACATCGCATGTGATTACGTTATTAACGGCTGGCTCATGGAAATGGGAATAGGCCATCTTCCTGAAGTAGGAGTTTTATTCGATAATGAACTGCAAAACCTGTCGGCTGAGAGTATTTATGATCGTGTTGTGACAGATATGCGGCGTTACCGTAAACTTGCAACACTGAGAGGAGTGGGGGTTGGTGATATTCTGGAACGAGGGCGTCCTGATTGGTGGGCCAGCAGGGAAGGGGTTGAGCTGGATGAGTTTTATCGTCGCTGTCTTGCCCAGGGACTCGTTTATCATGCTGAACAGAATCGTGGATATTTACCCTCCGGGCTTATTGAGGAGATCAAGGCACTATCCCAACCGCCAATATCCTGGGATGTGGAACTGGCCAGATGGTTTGATAATTATTTTTCCCCACTGGAACTCAGGCGAACTTATGCCAGGCCAAGCCGCCGACAAGCATCTACACCTGATATTCCAAGACCTGGCTGGACTATACCGGAAGATATACTATATAGCAGAACCTATGGTGTTGTTCTTGATACGTCCGGCTCAATGGATAGAAACATGTTAGCCCAGGCTTTAGGTGCAATTGCCAGCTATAGCATTTCCAGGCAGGTGCCTGCAGTACGAGTTGTATTTTGCGATGCAGCTCCATATGATCAAGGATATATGCCGGCAGAAGCGATTGCTGACCATGTCAAAATTAGGGGACGCGGCGGAACCATACTACAGCCGGCTATTGATTTGCTGGAACATGCTGCAGACTTTCCGCAAGAAGGTCCAATTTTGATTATTACCGACGGCTATTGTGAAAGAATTAGAATCCATAGAAAACATGCGTTTTTAATTCCCAAAGGCAATAGCTTGCCGTTTTTACCTAGAGGCCAGGTCTTTAGAATGGACTAAATAGAGGAAATAGAAGAAGTTGAATGCATCGCACCAATAAGGCGCCATTCAGCTTCTTAATATTTTTAAAAATAGAAGGATAAATTTACCGAAAAATAGAAAAAAGTAGAAATAACTAGACCTAATCATAAAATAGTAAAGGATGGTACTAATGAGCCAGAGCGATGGGGATAACAAATATCCGCCCAGGGGAATCAATATGAAGATTGAAGAATGTAATTTTTCATTGCGTACCAGAAAATTGCTTAGAAAAATGGAAATTACCAGTACGGATCAGCTGGCAAGAAACCTGGATCTGATAAAGATTGATCGGCAGATGAATAAAAAAATGGAACAGGAAATACTTAATATCCTTGCCGAACTGGGATACATAAAAGTTGATAAATCAGAATGTGCAGAAGAATTTGCTGAAATCAGCGATGAAGAACTGGAAAAAATGTTTGACGAGTTATTTACTGATCTGGATACTTCGGATGATAATCAAACAGAACCTGAAATTAATGACGTCGCAGATGAAGAAGGCAGATTTGTGGAATATGAAGATAGAATTCTTGATCTGGCAGACTATCCTGATTATGTACAGAAAGCTATTAATAAAGAATTTAATGATTTGAAGTATATAAGCAATAGCGAAGAAGGCAAAATCCGCCGTTATCTTGACTGGATTATAAATCTGCCCTGGAATCGGGACAGTAATCCTGAAATAAATATTAATCTGGCCAGGAACTTATTAAATAGTCGTCATTATGGCCTGGAGGAAGTTAAAGAGCGTATACTTGAATTTATGGCCGTACAGAAACTGACCGGCGATACATATGGAACAGTATTGCTGTTGGTGGGGCCTCCGGGTGTGGGCAAGACCAGTATTGCCAAAAGCATCGCAGAAGCCGTGGACCGCAAGTTCGTTAAGATTTCTCTGGGCGGCACCTTTGATGAAATGATAATCAGGGGTTGTGATCGCAGCTATATGAGTTCGCAGCCCGGGGATATAATAAGATCCCTGCGGCAGGTAGGAACATTGGAGCCGGTTATGCTACTGGATGAAATTGATAAAATCGGGAAACGAAGCAATAGCGGAGATGTAGCTGCAGCCTTGCTGGAAATGCTGGATTCCAATCGCAGCGAGTTTAAAGACCATTATATAGGTATTCCTATTGACCTTAGCGGAGTATTATTTATTGCTACCGCTAATACCCAGCAAAATATACCACCAGTACTGCGGAATCGCATGCAGGTTATTGAAATTGACGGTTATACTACTGACGAGAAATTATCGATTGCCAGGAATTTTATTCTGCCGGAAGAGGAATGCAGGCATGGTTTGACCCGCGGTTTTGTACGGATGAATGATGATGTCTTACAGGATATGATACAAAACTATACCAGAGAACCAGGGGTCAGGAGTCTGCAGCATCACCTTCAGAATATTTGCAGTAAGATAGCTTATTGGGTGGTATCCGGTCAGGCAGCTCATCCGGTACAAGTAAACCGGGCTATGCTAACGGCTATACTCGGAAGGAGCGCTAAAGAACATAATTGTCTCAGTATAAAACCGGAAATTGGAGTGGTCAACAGTCTTGTCTATATATCTGAAGGACTCGGAAGTATATTGCCGATTGAGGTGGGGGTTCTGCCTGGTACCGGCAGGATTCAATATACGGGGAATCTCAGAAAAACAATTCGTGAGACCTGTGAGGTAGTAATTTCACTGCTGCGTTCCCGGGCTGAAGCATGGAATCTCGATCACTCTTTCTATGAAACTAAAGATATCCATTTTCACGCACTGCAGGCATCAGTTCCTAAAGAAGGCTCATCTATGGGAGTTACCCTGTTTACCGCCCTGTATTCAGCCCTGGCTGGTATCCCGGTGCCTTATGATTTGGCTATGACGGGGGAGATAACCCTGCGGGGAAAGATAATACCTATTGGCGGTTTGGAAGAAAAAATCACCGCAGCTTACAATGCCGGTATCAATAAGGTTATTATTCCGGAAGCAAATATGTATGAATTGCCTGATTTGCCCGAGAAATTGCGGCAGCAGATGACTGTTGAGGGAGTAAGAGAGGTGGATCAGCTTCTGGAAAAAGTTTTTGTTTATTATCAAAACCAGATTGCATGATAATAGGGTTCACTGAGATATTATGCATGATTGAAGGGTGGTGGACTTGATTAATCAGGAAAATGTAAGCTGGGTAGAAACCATAAATATCCTGATGAAAGAGATGATAGCACAGGATGAAAATCAGGACAAAGTAAAATTGAGATTGAATATTATTGAGAAATTAACTCTCTCCTGCTGTCATTTTTATGTGGCAGTTGCCGAAGAAGGAATATATATTACTTTCGGGAAAAAGCCGGACCGATCAAAAGCTGATTCAATACTGCTTATGGTCATGAAAGGGATGTCAGCATTAAACTGGTATTGTGCCGAATACTGTCTTGAACCTCTTTTCAAGGTTGTTTCCAATGATAGTGCTTCTGACTTTGCCCGGCAAATGTACCATGAATTGATTGCCATGAGAAACCAGGAATCATAGGGTATGTATAGTGCAGGCATTATAATGAGATTACCTACCACAAACCTGTTTCGTATACAACCAATAAGTTACGATTAATTATTAGGGACTAATAACAGATGACCATTTTTGCACAAGAAATGTGAGAGGGAACCATTATGTCTGACTATTTAATAAGTGCTATTTTTCTGATAATAATCTTTTTTCCTTTCTTGATTTTGCTTTTTTGCCTTATCCAATCGAAAATATTCAAACCTACAAATAATAATAAATCTGAAATGCTCAGGCCAAAGATTACCAATAGTATGTCTAAATATATTTTATATACCATAATTTCTATTATTATGCTGATAGTAATGTCTGCTGTGACTTATAAAGAAGCTAAACCAATTTCTTTTATGGTACTTATTGGCCTGGTGGGACTACTCAAATATAATTATAAAATATATTTAGATCTTACCGTGAAGGATGGATTAATTTTCAGTGGCACCCTCGTTAAAATATATACCCAAACACCTTACTCGCCTTATGGAAGGACACATAACACAGATTTCAACTATACCCTTGAGATAGAAACCGACAATGGCAATTATATTAAATGTGCATCAAAGGTAGTAGGATTAATACCTGGACAGAGAATTGAAAATGCATATGTTAGCAAGAGAACAAATCTATTATTATATTACGACAAGACTGAATATAGTTAAAT
>CAZBKS010000196.1:0-5071 GCA_964492475.1 uncultured Syntrophomonas sp.
GACAGGAAGTACTGCAGAGTTTAACTCCTGGACAGCAGATTATTAAAATTGTTAATGATGAAATGGCTGCCTTGATGGGTGGGTCGGAAAGCAAATTGACTTTTTCATCCCGGCCTCCTACTATATTCATGGCGGTTGGACTGCAGGGGGCTGGAAAAACTACTACTGTAGCTAAACTAGGAAAGGTTTTAGTTAAACAAGGAAGAAAACCTCTGCTGGTTGCCTGCGATATTTATCGGCCCGCAGCCATTAAGCAGCTGCAGGTCTTGGGAGAACAAACGGGAATTCCCGTCTTTGCCATGGGGCAAAACCAACCCCTGGATATTGCCCGGGCTTCCATTGAGTATGCTAAAAATCGGGGTTGTGACACGATAATATTAGATACTGCCGGGAGACTGCATATTGACAGTGAAATGATGAACGAATTAGTCCAGATTAAAGAGGCGGTTAAACCGGATGAAATACTGCTGGTAGTAGATGCCATGACCGGACAGGATGCGGTTAATGTATCTGACCATTTTAATTCCCAATTAGGTTTATCGGGAGTTATTTTAACTAAATTGGATGGCGACAGCAGGGGTGGTGCAGCTCTATCGGTTAAAGCGGTAACCGGTTGTGCTATCAAGTTTGTCGGTATGGGAGAAAAATTAGATGCCCTGGAACCATTTTATCCAGATCGTATGGCATCAAGAATACTAGGGATGGGCGATGTATTAAGCCTGGTAGAAAAAGCCCAGGCTAATATAGACCGGGATAAGGCCCGGGAAATGGAACGTAAAATCAGAGAACAGGAGTTCACCCTGGAAGATTTTTTGGAACAGATGCAGCAGGTTAAATCAATGGGTCCCCTGGATGAGCTGCTGGGTATGATTCCCGGTATGGGGAAAAAGCTTAAAGGGATGCCGGCTAGTTTTGATGATAAAGAAATTGTTCATATCGAAGCTATTATACAATCAATGACCATAGACGAAAGGCGGAATCCCTCCATTATTAACGGTAGCCGAAAAAAACGCATTGCCCGAGGGAGCGGAACCCGGGTTCAAGATATCAACCGCTTATTAAAGCAATTTGAAGAGTCCCGCAAGATGATGAAACAACTGGCGGATATGAGTAAAAAAGGGAAAAAAGGAGGTTTTCCTCCCTTGAATTTTCCTTTCAATTAACTTAACCCCCATGGCCGCAGGCCACAACCACCAATGAAGATTGGTTGAGGGTGGGGCTGAAGGATTTAGAACGCTTGGGGCCGGTCTTAGCTCTTAACAGTAAGTTAGCTGAGTGGTGCTTGAGACTGGTCGATTAGAAGAGTTATGTTCCCGCTCTTGGAATCGCTTTTACCCCTGCGCTAACCTTAAGACTTCATCCCTAAGCTGTTTTATCATTAACATCAGTCATTTGATAGGGAGTAAAGGTATATACCATGTTTTTTACTCCCATGAAATAATGAAATAATGTAGAGGAGGTGAATTGAGTGGCAACAAAGATAAGACTAAAAAGAATGGGTGCCAAGAAGAGACCTTTTTATAGAGTCGTAGTAGCAGATTCCAGATCTCCCCGTGATGGTAGATTTATTGAGGAATTAGGATATTATGATCCTACCACCAATCCTGCCACGGTGAAAATTGATGAAGAAAAGACTTTGAAATGGCTCGCAACTGGAGCACAAGCATCTGATACGGTTAAATCGCTTTTCAAAAAACAGGGTATCATGGCTAAATTCGCTGAGAGCCGTAAATAATTTTAACTCAGGCAGGGGGTGAAACATAAGTGAAAAATCTTGTGGAATATATTGCCAGATCTCTTGTGGATAACCCGGATGCAGTCCAGGTCACGGAGATCGAAGGAGAAAGGTCTATCATTATTGAGCTCCGAGTTGCGCCTGATGATATGGGGAAGGTAATTGGTAAACAGGGAAAAATAGCCAAATCCATTCGTACCCTTACCAAGGCAACTGCAGCAAAAGAAGGAAAAAGAGTAGTAGTGGAGATACTAAGGTAAAAGGGCTATAATTAGCCCTTATTCTTATCGAAGCTGTAGTGGTGACTAATGTCCAGATTGCTTACTGGTTTGCAAGAGGTGATGCAGGTGCAGGAAAAGGAACTTATAAGTGTGGGGAAAATAACTGGAACCCATGGATATCAGGGAATAGTTAAGGTGAACCCGCTCACCGATTTCCCGGATAGATTTAAGGAACTAAAAAGGGTTATCCTTGACAACGGTAGGACTAAAGAGGAATTTATCATTGAAACTTGTCGAAGGTATAAACAACAATTACTAATTAAATTTGACAAGATTAATGATTTGGATTCAGCCCGGCAGTATCATGGGGCTTTGATCAAAATTACCGGGGATCAATTGTATCCACTGCCCGAAGGGTATTATTATCACTTTCAACTCCAGGGCATGCAGGTAGAAGACCTGGAACTGGGAAGGCTGGGAGAATTAGTGGATATACTTGAGACCGGGGCTAATGATGTTTATGTGATAAAGTCGCAGCAGTATGGCGAGGTATTAATACCGGCCATTAAGGATGTAATTCTGGATGTGGACCTGGAAAGCAATAGGATGCGGGTAAAACTGTTGCCAGGGCTTATAGAGCACAAGCAATGAATATCCGGGAGGAAAGATGAGAATAGATATATTAACCCTTTTCCCGCAGGTATTTTCCTCAACCTTTGAAGAAAGCATCATAAAAAGGGCACGGGAAAAAACTCTGGCTGAAATAAAAATCTCTAACATTAGAGATTTTGCCAACGACAAACACAGGCAGGTTGATGATTATCCTTACGGCGGAGGACCGGGGATGGTCATGAAAGCTGATGTAGTTGGGGCTGCCATAAAGTATCACCGGACCCATGATTCGTGGGTGATCTACATGTCGCCCCAGGGGAAAGTGTTGGAGCAGAAGAGAGTAGAGGAACTGGCCAATAAAAATCATCTTATCATCTTGTGCGGGCATTATGAAGGAATAGATGAGAGGGCAGCAGATATATTTGATGAGGAAATATCTATCGGGGATTATATCCTTACCGGAGGAGAAATCCCGGCCATGGTATTGATCGATGCAGTTGTGCGTTTGGTTCCCGGGGTGCTGGGAGATGAGAAATCGCTGGAAGAGGAGTCTTTTGCTGCCTCACTGCTGGAATATCCTCATTATACCCGCCCTCCGGTGTATGATGATAGTGAGGTGCCACCGGTGCTGCTTTCAGGGCATCACGAGAATATTAGGAAGTGGAGAAAAAAACAGAGTCTTCTCCGTACATTGTTGAAGCGTCCTGATCTGCTCCTTAAGCATCAATTTGATGAAGAAGAGAAAAAATTACTGAATGAAATATTATTTGACAGGGAGAATAAAAGAAGTGAGGAAGTCCAGGGTATACATAGCGCTCCTTCATTACCCGATGTATAACAAGAGGATGGATACCGTAACCACCTCTATTACCAATCTGGATTTGCATGATATATCCAGGGCTGCACGCACCTATCAGGTCGAAGGCTTTTTTGTAGTTCATCCATCGGAGAATCAGCATAATCTTTTGAATGATATACTGACTTATTGGCGTAATGGATATGGTGCTCAATATAATCCGGACCGGCAGGAGGCTTTTAGTATATTAAAGACGGCTGCTGATCTGGATAGCGTTATGGCAGACATCGAAAGGGAAACCGGTATTAAGCCCTTAACAGTTGCTACCGATGCCAGGATTTATTCTCACAGTATTTCTTATTATGAGATGAAAAAGCTTATTTTCAGTAAGGAGCAGGTCTTACTTATATTGTTTGGTACGGGCTGGGGAATAAGCCGTGAGTTTATAGAAAAATGTGATTACATATTGGAACCGGTTCAGCCTGGCAGTGATTACAATCATTTATCAGTAAGAAGTGCAGTATCAATTATACTGGATCGATTATTAGGTGAATTGTGGTTTCAGAGTTAGTTTTTCTTGAGAATATACAGCCACTGTGATATAATACCTTTGTTCTGTGTAAAAAAGGTGGTCCGCTGCATTTAAATATGATGTATGAACACCTGTTGGAAGGAGGTTGAAGGAATGCAAGATATCATTAGATCAATAGAAGAAGAATATTACAAACAGGATATTCCCCGCTTTGGCCCTGGAGATACCGTTAAGGTTCATGTTAAGGTAGTCGAGGGTACCCGGGAAAGAATACAGATTTTTGAGGGAACCGTAATAAAGATTAGAGGTGGAGGTCTATCTCGTACCTTTACCGTTCGCAGGATATCTTATGGTGTAGCGGTAGAAAGAACCTTTCCTATACACTCACCAAGAATTGATAAAATTGAAGTGACCAGGCGGGGTAAAGTCCGTCGGGCCAGGTTGTATTACTTGAGAAAACTTATGGGCAAAAAAGCCAGAGTTAAAGAAAAAGGCAGATACTAGCAAACCTGCATAAAAAGAATACCGACGAGGTATTCTTTTTTTATATGCTTCCCCTTGCTTCCTGGAGGTTAAAATGAGTATTAACTGGTATCACGGGCACATGGTCAAGGCCAGACGGGAAATAGAAAAAAATCTTAAGATGGTAGATATGGTATTGATACTGCTGGATGCCAGAGCGCCTTTTTCCTGCAGAAATATTGACCTGGAAAGGCTGGCCAGCAAAAAAAGCATCATAATGATCTTTAGCAAGGTCGACCTGGCTGATCCCGGCCATACCCGGAAATATATTTCCCAATATGCAAAGGAAGGAATTCCAGTTGCGACTATAAACTCAATAAATGGCCGGGGAAGCAAAGAGGTACTTCAGTTGGTTAGTGATATTTTCCGCGAACAGGCGGATAAGCTGCGAGCCAGGGGCAGACGAGTCCGGGCAGCACGGGTTATGGTGGCCGGGGTTCCCAATGTTGGAAAATCAACCTTTCTAAACTGTCTGGTAGGGAAAAAAGTAGCCCAGACCGGTGCCAAACCTGGTGTGACCAGGGGGCAGCAATGGATCCGTATACGAGATGATATCGAATTGATGGATACTCCCGGACTGATGTGGCCCAAGATTGAAAACGAAGCTCAGGGCAAGAAACTAGCGCTTTTGAACATCGTGGGAGAAAATGCCT
>CAZBKS010000197.1:0-5070 GCA_964492475.1 uncultured Syntrophomonas sp.
TGGGGTGCCCGAGGAGTTCGGAGCCTTTATTAAAACCGTTATAAGTAAGGTTCCCAACGTAGATAAGGCAATAATCAGCGTACACTGTCATGATGACCTGGGGCTGGCCGTGGCTAATTCAATGGCCGGGATACTTAACGGTGCCCGGCAGGTTGAGTGCGCCGTCAATGGCATCGGAGAAAGGGCAGGTAATGCTTCCCTGGAAGAAATTATCATGGCTCTTTATACGCGCCAGGCGTTTTACAATATGAAGATAAATATCAACTATGGGGAAATTTATCGAACCAGCCGTCTGGTCAGCACACTTACCGGGATGAGTGTTCAGCCTAATAAAGCTATAATAGGCAAGAATGCCTTCCTTCATGAATCAGGGATACATCAGGACGGGGTATTAAAGGAACGTTCAACCTATGAAATTATGAGCCCGGAGCTGATTGGTTTAAGCCAGAGCAATCTGGTGCTGGGAAAACATTCTGGACGGCATGCTTTCAAAGATCATATGGAAGAATTGGGGTATATTCTAGCTGAGGATGAGCTGGATAAGGCTTTTCACGGCTTTAAAGAGATTGCCGATAAGAAAAAACAGGTTACCAATGATGACCTGGAAGCACTGGTTAAAGACCGGGTGTGGGCAATTCCAGAAAGGTTCAGCCTTACTTACCTGCATGTATCAAGTGGCAGTACTATTCTGCCGACTGCAACTGTGAAGCTGCAGATAGATAATATGACTTTTGAAGCCGCTGCTACCGGAGATGGACCGGTTGATGCCGGATGCAAGGCGGTAGATAGGATAACTGATATTTACGGGAGTATGCTGGAATATAAACTGAACGCCATTGGCAGCGGCAAAGACGCTCTGGGAGAAGTGCTATCGCGCATTGAGATTGGCGGCAGTATATATAATGGCCGGGGCTTGAGCACTGATATAATAGAAGCCAGTGTTAAATCCTACGTGAATGCTATCAATAAATATTATTACGAAAAACATCGGGATACACAAAGCGATGGGGAAAATTAACCCCCCTGGAAAGGAGCTGCTCTCATGGGAATGACCATCAGCCAGAAGATTCTGGCCGCCCATGCAGGAAGAGATTATGTTGAGCCGGGAGAACTGTTAAACTGCAAGCTGGATGTAGTTCTTGGTAATGACGTTACCGCACCGGTAGCCATATCAGAGTTTAAACGGCTGGATCTGGACAAGGTTTTTGACCAGGACAAAATAGTATTGGTTCCAGACCACTTTGCCCCTAATAAAGATATAAAATCTGCTGAACAGTGTAAAATAATGAGAGATTTTGCGGGCCAGTACGGGATAAAAAATTATTTTGAAGTAGGGCAGATGGGAATAGAACACTGCCTGCTGCCAGAACAGGGATTGGTTTTGCCCGGGGATTTAATTATTGGGGCTGATTCCCATACCTGTACCTATGGAGCTCTGGGTGCCTTTGCAACTGGAGTGGGTTCCACTGATATGGCAGCCGGAATGGCAACCGGAGAAGGCTGGTTTAAGGTACCGGAAGCGATTAAGTTTGTTTTTTATGGTAAACTATCGGAATGGGTAGGCGGGAAAGACCTGATCCTCCATACCATTGGAGATGTTGGAGTTGAAGGAGCTCGCTATATGTCTATGGAGTTTACGGGAGAAGTAATAAAGAACCTGTCTATGGATAATCGGTTCACCATGGCCAATATGGCTATTGAGGCGGGAGGCAAAAACGGTATTATAGAGCCAGATGCCATAACCCTGGAGTATATAAAAAATCGTGCTAAACGGACCTTTACCTTGTATAAGTCTGATGAGGATGCCATCTATTACGAAATAAGGGAATACGATGTTTCCGACTTGGAACCGGTAGTTGCATTTCCGCATCTGCCGGAAAACACCAGGCCAGTCAGTGAGGCCTCCGGGATTAATTTGGATCAGGTGGTGATAGGCTCCTGCACTAACGGCAGGATTGAAGATCTGGAAATCGCCGCTCGGATACTAAAAGGGAAAAAAATCCATCCGGAGATTAGAACCATAATATTTCCAGGAACCCAGCAAATTTTCCTGGAGGCTATGCGCAGAGGATATATCGAAATATTTATTGAAGCCGGCGCAGCAGTAAGCACCCCCACCTGTGGACCCTGTCTGGGTGGACACATGGGAATTTTAGCTAAGGGGGAAAAGGCCCTGGCCACTACCAACCGGAATTTTGTAGGCCGGATGGGACACCCGGAAAGTGAAGTGTACCTGGCCAGCCCGGCAGTTGCAGCCGCAAGTGCGATAAAAGGCAAGATTACTGCTCCCTGGGAAATTTAAAGGAGGTTTACTATGATTTTTTCAGGCAGGGTCCATAAATTTGGGGCCGACATTGATACTGACGCAATTATACCGGCCAGATATTTGAATACTTTTGATCCTCAGGAACTTGCCAGACACTGTATGGAAGATGCTGATCCAGAGTTTCCCAATAAGGTCCAGGCAGGAGATATTATAGCAGCAGATAAAAATTTCGGCTGCGGCAGTTCCAGGGAACATGCACCCATCGCCATAAAAGGAGCGGGTGTATCCTGTGTGATTGCCAAATCCTTTGCCCGTATATTCTACCGTAATTGCATAAACATTGGCCTACCCATTCTTGAATGCAGTGAGGCGGTGGATGCTTTAAAAGAAGGTGATCAGGTGAAAATTGACCTGGAAACCGGCAAAATAACTAATTTGAGAACTTCAGAAGAGTACCAGGCTATGCCATTCCCTGAATTTATGCAGCAGATAATGGATAAGGGCGGGCTCATAAATTATGTTAAAGATAAATAGGTGCCAGGCACTTACTTATTACTAATTGGTCAAAGAAAGGTGATTAACAGAATGACGTTGACTTATAAAATCGCAGTACTTCCGGGGGATGGAATAGGAGTTGAGATCATACCGGAAGCTGTAAAGGCATTAAAAGCAGTAGCAGAGAAATTTGGCCATGAATTTCATTTCACTGAAGCTCTGGTAGGCGGGGCCGCGTATGATGCGGTAGGCCAGCCGCTTCCGCCGGAAACCTTGGCAATATGCAAGAGTTCGGATGCAGTACTTTTGGGAGCTATAGGTGGACCGCAGTATGACCAACTGCCTGTGCATCTGCGTCCTGAGGTGGGAGCTTTGCTGCCCTTGCGGAAAGAACTGGCTCTTTTTGCTAATCTTCGTCCCTGTATACTTTTCCCAGGCCTTCTGCAGGCTTCCACTATTAAAGAAGAAGTAATCCAGGGTGTGGATATAATGGTAATCCGGGAATTGACCGGCGGGCTGTATTTTGGCGATAAACACCGGGAAAAGACTCCGGATGGAGGACAAAAAGCAAGCGATATACTTACTTACTCTACACATGAAATAGAAAGAATCGTTCGCTTCGCCTATGAGGTAGCCGGAAAACGAAGAAAAAAACTATGTTCGGTGGATAAGGCCAATGTCCTCGAGTCTTCCCGCCTGTGGAGAGAAACTGTGAGTGCCATGGAGAGGGAATATTCAGATGTTGAAACCATACACATGTATGTAGACAATTGTTCTATGCAGCTGATAAGAGATCCCCGGCAGTTTGATGTAATTGTGACTGAGAATATGTTTGGAGATATACTGACAGATGAAGCATCCATGCTAACTGGTTCCATCGGTATGTTGCCCAGTGCTTCCATTGGGGGCGAGGTTGGACTTTATGAACCATCTCATGGAAGTGCTCCTGATATTGCGGGGCAGAACATAGCTAACCCGTTGGCAACTATTTTATCAGCCGCTATGCTCTTAAGATATTCATTCAATATGGATAAAGAAGCCCAAGTTATAGAACAGGCAGTTACCAGAGTTCTTGAAGAAGGATATCGGACTGGAGATTTATTATCGTGCAGCGATTCTGAAGAGAAAGAATTTAAAGTGCTTGGTACCAGAGAAATGGGCGATATTGTTGTGAAAAAGATAATGCTACTATAAAAGTGTTATAACAGCAAGGGGGAGATCCGGCTTCAAGCAGAATGCAGCGGGAAAAATGGGTAAGGAATATTGATAATGCAAATGAGGAGGGCAAAAAAAAATTGGGAATATTAAATTGGATGTAGCCGTATATGATACTACCCTGCGAGATGGGGCACAGGGAGAAGGTTTGTCGTTTACTATTGATGACAAGCTGAAAATAGTTAAAAAGCTCGATTATTTAGGCATTGCTTATATTGAAGGCGGCTGGCCGGGCAGTAATCCCAAGGATCTGGAATTTTTCCGGCAGGCAGCAGAATTAGAGCTTCAACATGCTAAGATTACTGCATTTAGTGCTACTCGAAAGCCGGGCATCAGTATTAAAGCGGACAGCAACATCAAGGCAGTACTGGAAACCGGAGTTTCTACTGCTACAATATTCGGCAAAGCCTGGGATTTTCATGTTATCCGGGCTCTGGAAACTACCCTGGATGAAAATATGAAAATGGTCCGGGATACCATTTCCTGTTTAAAAGACAACGGGATGGAAGTAATATTTGATGCCGAACATTTTTTTGATGGATATAAGAACAACCGGGATTATGCTCTGGAGGTACTGGCTGCTGCGGCTGAAGCTGGCGCAGATTGTCTGGTGCTCTGTGATACCAACGGGGGAGCTATGCCCTGGGAAGTAGCGGATATTGTGGAACAGGTCAAACTTTATAATGCCATACCGCTGGGAGTACATGTACATAATGATTCGGGCTGTGCCGCAGCCAATACTCTGATGGCGGTAGAACATGGTTGTGCACATATACAGGGTACCATGAATGGCTATGGTGAGCGCTGCGGTAATGTTGATTTATGTACTGTCATCCCCGGACTGGAATTAAAAATGCGAAAAAAGGCATTGCCGGCCGGCAATTTAAAACGACTGACCGAGGTATCGCGCTATATCAGCGAGATAGCTAATATGCCCCATCACAATAACCAGCCTTATGTTGGACATGGAGCTTTTGCCCATAAGGGCGGAATTCATGAAAGTGCACTTTTAAAGGATTCTCTTACTTATGAGCATATTCATCCATAAGCAGTAGTTAATCATCGCCGGGAGCTTGTGTATGAACTATAATGTC
>CAZBKS010000198.1:0-5070 GCA_964492475.1 uncultured Syntrophomonas sp.
CTGGTTTATTATTACCCTGCGCCAGCCTTATCCCAAAGCATGAATAGTTCCGGCCTTTATCAGGCTGTCTACCAGGATGTTCTTTGCCCGGCATTAAACTCCAACCTGGCTAAAAAGATTCCCGTTATTGTTAATGATGCCTTTGCCCAAACGATGGAACAGGATAACCCAGGCAGCCTCAACCTGGAACCAAACAGCGGTTTTGATCAATCCGGCCAGTCCTTAATGAAAGGACGGGTTATCGAATATTTCAATGGTGTTACTATCGACACCGCCGTTAAATCCAATCCTCAGATTGATCAGACTGCCATTCAAGCAGTCGCCAATGCACAGAATAGTGAAGATAAGGCTTATTTAATATATAAATGGGTTTCCAGCAATATAAGCTACGATTATGAAAAAGCAGCCCAACTTGCTTCAGACTCCAGCGGAATCAAATCTGGATCTACAGTAGCTTTTTCGGAGAGGAAGGGGGTATGCTTTGATTATTCCAGTTTATATGTTTCCATGTGCCGGGCGGTAGGTTTGAATGTTAGGCTGGTCACGGGGCAGGCTTACAGCGGAACAACTTGGGGAGACCATGCCTGGAATCAGGTATATTTGCCTGAAGAAGGTAGATGGATAAATGTCGACACAACTTTTGGAAGTTATGCCGACTATTTTGATAAAGCTGATTTCATTGCCGACCACAGGAATGCTCAAATTCAAGGAGAGTGGTAGGGACAGGGACCCTGTCCCAGGGAAGGTATTATGAGTAAATTAGATATAGCTATCATTGGAGCTGGAGTCGTAGGTTTAGCAATAGCCTGCGAACTCGCTAATAAAACGAATAAGACCATCGCAGTAATTGATAGCAACCGGAGATACGGACAGGAAGTGTCCAGTCGTAATAGTCAGGTAATTCACTCCGGGGTCTATTATTCTCCCGATATGCTTAAGAGCAGACTCTGTATCAAAGGTAATCGATTGCTATATGAGTTTTGTAAAGAAAACGGAATACTTCACCGACGATGTGGCAAGCTAATTGTCAGTGTTGACGACCGTAGTGAGGAGAGCCTGGATCAGCTTTACCTGCAGGCTAAATTGAAGGGGATCAAGGTATTGCCATTCTCTAAACAAGAAGCAGCAGTTATCGAGCCTGAGATTCATACTCATTCTGCGCTTTTGTTTCCTGATACGGGCACAGTTGATGTCCATAATTTAATGCAAGTACTTTATTATCATGGCCGTCAAGCCAGAGTAGTCTATCTCTTTGATTCGACGGTACAGGGAGCTGCCTATACGGGAAGTGATTATCAGTTGGAAACAGACAAAGAAGTTATCGAGGCTGAAATGGTAATTAATAGCTCAGGTTTAGGGGCAGATACAGTGGCTGCCATGCTCGGTATTGATCTCGATCAAGCTGGATATACACTTTATTATTGTAAAGGCGAATACTTTCAAATAAATCGTAAAATTAATATAGACAGACTCATATATCCTTTACCGGGTAAAAACAGTCTGGGTATACACTTGAGCCATGATTCTCAGGGGCGTCTGCGCTTGGGTCCCAATGCCAGTTATGTGAACCATATCGATTATGTTGTGGATGAAAGTCATAAACGGGATTTTTTTGAAGCAGCCAGAAGCTATATACCAAACTTGAGCCTGGATGACCTCAGCCCTGATTTTGCCGGTATCAGGCCCAAGCTGCAGGGACCGGGAGAAGAAATGCGAGATTTTATTATAAAGGATGAGAGAGAAAAGGGATTTCCGGGGTGGATAAATCTGATCGGCATTGAATCTCCAGGTCTCACTTCATGCCTGGCGATTGCTGAATATGTACGAGACATAGAGTCAGGGGGCCACCACGCAATTTAGCTCTAACAATCTGCTTATAGATTTAACTTTCTACATTATCAAAGGTTCATTTGATAAAACACTAAGTTGTAACCCTCTTACCTTTGTGTAATTTCCAGATAATAAATATATTTCGCAAAATATTTTTATTGCTGTAATATTATAAATATATATATGTAAATGAATGAGGGATAAAATGAGTACCGATTATGATTCAAAAATATATAAAATATGGCAGCAATTTATTAGTGATGATATCATTTCGGAAGAAGAAATAAGGCCGGAAGTGGTAAGATCTTGGCATAGAAGCCGTGGATTGGATTGTGAAAGCATTAATATGCACCGGTTGCCTGACCGGGTACTGCAGGCAAAATTGGCTGCAAATATACATTTAATATCCTGTGCCAGACCTGTAATGCAAGAAATAGATAGGGATAATGGAAATTTCAATCTTTTACTGAGTGAAAGTGAAGGCTGCATATTAGAGGTTATCGGTAATGTGAACCCCAACGACATTTTAGGATTTCGCTACGCCGAAAAGGATGTTGGAACTAATGCTATAGGAACTGCTCTAATTGAGGAAAAGGCGTTGATAATTACAGGTTCGGAACATTACTGCAAGCAATTTCACAACTATTGCTCTGCAGCTGTACCTGTACATGACAGCGCTAATAGAATAATTGGAGTATTTAGTGCCATGAGTAATTATGATTCATTTTTGCCGGATAATATATTGCAAATTCTCAAGCTAGGGGTACTAATCATAGAGAATCAACTCCGGTATAAAGCGGAGCAATCATTTATTACCCGAACCTATCATCGAACCTGTTCCTCGATCATAGATTTTATTAACTATGGAATGATAGTGGTAGATGCTAATCGGCGTATTATAAATGTTAATCAGAAATGCCTTGATGCCATGGAGGTCAGGACGCGAAGCTCTTTGATAGGCAGATTTGTTCAAGATCTTATCGCTGATGACAATCAGGTGCTTACCAGTCTTTTCTCAAGAAATCCAAACGAATTCATTAAGACTTTTCATTTGCGAGGAGTAAATAAAATACTGCCCTGTAAACTACTGCGACGAAATATCGTAGGCAATCCGGACGAATCATATCAGACTATCCTTGGTTTTGAAATAACTTCGATTGCTGATTGGGCTGAGGACACCAGATCCTTTATTAATTATGATGAAGATAAATCAAGTTTCAGCGATCTGGTAGGTGACAGTCAGATATGGAACCACATTAAGAATTTGAGCCGGAAAGCTGCCGGTGTATCCTCTAATGTTTTAATAACCGGGGAAAGCGGAACCGGAAAAGAAATGGTCGCCAGAGCTATACATGAAGAAAGCGGGCGCAAAGGCAATTTTATAGCGATTAACTGTGGGGCTATACCCAAGGAATTACTTCAAAGTGAACTTTTTGGTTATGAGGAAGGTTCTTTTACTGGAGCCAGAAAAGGCGGAGGAATTGGCAAGTTGGAAATGGCCGATAAGGGAACCTTGTTTTTGGACGAAATCGGTGAAATGCCTTTTGATATGCAGGTAAATCTGCTGCGCTTCCTCCAGGATACAACTGTTACTCGCATAGGTGGTTATAATCCTATTAAGCTCGATGTGCGCATCATAGCAGCCACCAATCGTGATTTGAAAAAAGAAATGCTGGAAGGAACGTTCCGTGATGATTTATATTACCGCTTAAGTGTTATTAACATTGAACTGCCGCCTCTTCGCAAAAGAAAATTGGACATACCATTGATTACTCGATTTTTAATTAACAGCTTCTGTATTCAATTTAACCGCGATACACTAAGTATTAGTGATGGTGCTATGGATATCCTCTGTAATTACAGTTGGCCGGGAAATGTGAGAGAGCTTAAAAATATCATTGAAAATGCCATCGTGTTTACTACCGGCGATATAATTACTGAGGACAGTTTACCTTTACATGTAAAAGAAAGTAAGGATAAGATACTGGATGATAATTCCAAGATAACAATTGGATCAGATCCCGGGAATCCTAACCTTACTATTGAAGAGGCTAGAAACTTTAACATGAAACTCAAGGATAAGATCGAACGAGACCAGATCATATTGCTTATTGATGAATTTAATGGCAATGTGAGCCAGGTGGCAAAAAAAATGGGGTTGTCTCGTACTACTATTTATAGAAAAATGAAAAAGTATGACATAGAAATATAATATTATTATCATTGTTATTTATGTAGTGTAACATTATGTTCTCTTTTGTTTTATATATGAACATATCAGGGAATGTTGTGTACCGTCAGTTACAATATGTAACAGCTCTGGCTTATACATTATTTCATTTAATCCGCTTATCAGCGGATTTTCTTGTTTTTCTTCAAGCTGGCACGTTAATTGCTTTAAGTAATTGAAAGAGCCTAACTGCTGCGCACAGGTTAATGGCATGTTTAGATTTTCAGAATCAATATTGAACGGTATAGAAAGGGGACCAGTAAAAAGTGAGTACTTTTATGGAAGAATACAAGAGGAAACTTATTACCCCGGATCAGGCAGCAAAGTTAGTAAAAGCAGGCGATTATGTCAATTACGCTGAGTTCACATCTTTCCCGGCTGAGTTTGATAAGGCGCTGGGTAAAAGAGCCGGAGAAGAAGGTCTGGTGGATGTAGCTATTGATGCTGCCGGGTCGGTTAGATTTCCTGAGGTGGTAAAAAATGACCCTGAGATGAAGAGCTTTACCTATTACAGTGCCCATTACAGTGCCATAGACCGTATGCTTGGAGACAAAAACCGGATATCCTACTATATTACCCAATACCATGATTTGCAGAAAATTCGTGGTGAAGCAGTACAGCCATGGACTAAAAAGAATCTTTCCTGTGTATTGACTGCGCCGATGGATTCCCATGGCAACTTTAATTTCGGGATAACTACTTCAGATACTTATGCGCAGTTGAAGAATTCTGACATTGTTATAGTTGAAGTCAATGAGAAAATCCCTTATGTTATGGGCGGATATATGGAATCCATCAACATCAAAGATGTGGACTATATTATTGAAAGCGACGAATCGGTATTCTTAATGCCTGATTCCACTAAGATCAGCCCCGCATCACAAAAAATTGCTGAGAACATCATGCCTATGATTGAAGACAGAGCGGTGTTGCAGCTGGGAATAGGAGGAGTGCCAAATGCTATCGGGGCTATGATTGCCGATTCTGAGCTCAAAGACCTGGGAATACAA
>CAZBKS010000199.1:0-5042 GCA_964492475.1 uncultured Syntrophomonas sp.
AACCTGCAGCAAAATCGGCTTATTATTGAAAATCTTAACGAAAAAGGCGTAAAATATGCATCTATTACCAGGGAAGTAAGCGATGAAGATGAAGCCCGAGAAGTCCTGCACAATTATCTCGATGACTGCACCAAATTTACGGTGGTGATTAATTTAGCCGGAGAGGAAAGTGCTGCCGCAAGCCGGCTTATAGATATGCTGGACCCGGAAGGCGGGGTCTTGTACACAGATGTAATGGGCTGCTGCAATAAATGTCCATAAGTTTTCCCTGGAAAATACTTTACCTGGGTCCAAAAACCTTTCCTTTATTGCTCAAGGCCTTTACTCTTTCCACTATCAGGGATGACAGCCGTTCGTGTTTCCTCCAGCGGGAATAGCTGCGAGAAGGATCCAGGCCGTATTCTGAAAGAACGGACTTTAAGGTGTTAATTTCCATGTCCTGTAAAGATGCCATCAATCCCACCCCCCCTTTTTCATAATAGATTTTAAACGGGTCAAAGCCTTCAGGAATGGAAGGCTTGTGACTTTTTCTGATCGGCGAGCCTTCGGATTTTGTATCCTCAGAGTTCAAGTAATCAATAAGTGGAGCAGACAATCGCCTGGCCAGGGATTTATTAGTTTCCAATTCTGAGGCCAGGAGTCTCAAAAATTCAACCATATATGGGGCAGGATCAAGCCTGGACATATTCCAATACCTCCTCAGTTAATGCGGTATATATTCCATAGGGAATTTCATAGCCATACTTGTGGTGCATATTTACACATAGGGCAGTAAAATCCATAGCTGCAGCTGCGCGGGAAGTTTCCGGGATTACAGTATTAAACACTCTGCGATAACCGCCCTCTTTTTCTCTTAATTTGAGCAGGTTGATCTGGTTGGTATGGTATAAATTTTGCTTGCGGTATTTGTTGGCAATTACACCCAGAGGGCTGATAGTGATCCCGGTGCTGTCTGTTAAGCGTTGAATACGGCTTACAATCTGGGGGATGCCATAGGTGGATAAAACATCAGGAATAACCGGAATCAAAAAATGCTGACTGATAATTAAACCGTTCTGGGTGATTAAACCAAGATTAGGCGGACAATCTATAAGTACCACATCATAGTAAGGAAGGTGGTCGACTAGTGCCTCCGCCAGTAACGTAACCGGTTTCAAGGGCATAAACCTGCTTGCCGGTATGTTTATAATAAGATCCTGCAGGTCGATTAAATCCAGGCTGGATGGGAGTAAATCAAGGCCAACTATTCCACCTCCGACATTGGACACATTTTTAATTATAGCCTCTTCGGCTGCGAAAATATTGGTATTCTCAATTTTGTCCCGGAACAGCTGCATTAAGGTTTGCCCCCGAACATTTCTCTTAACCCACACATCTTCTCCAATTAAAGCCACCGTAGCATTGGTCTGGGGGTCCAGATCTATAACCAGCACCTTCAGCCCATGCTTGAAGGCCATAATTTCTCCCAGAGCAATGGTGATAGTGGTTTTGCCTACTCCACCTTTCAAATTTATAATACTTATTACTTCCGGCATAAAGCACTTCCCAACCGTTATAAATAGTGAGTTTATCGTCCCCGCAGGGTGTTGTTTAGCAAGTTTTAATAAACGGTCGCCAGTATATATTCATACCCAGATAATTATATTGCTTTTCCAGGAGCGAACCAGTCAATTAATATTTCTTTGCCAGAGCTGTTTAATCCTGCCTGGGGTCAGGCACCAACTTAATATTAATGATAAACTAATGTAAGAAAAGGTATTTTTTATCATAATATCTGTCAGAAGGGAAAATATTTGTAATTTCATTAACATAAGGAGGAGGTGCATGTTTTGGGCAAATCTTTGAACCGGAATACAAAATATGCTGTGGTTGGGGTCTTGTTAATAATCGTTTTACTGTGTTCAACTGGCATAATCGGTTGTGCCAAATCATCCTATCTGGAAAGCCTGCAGGAAAATACCGCTGATCAAGCTGCTCCTGGTTACTCGGGCTCCAGTGATCAGGGTATGGAAAATGATGCTGCTGAGTCCAGCCCGGATTATACCAAGATGGCCCAGGCAGTTTCTGACCAGGAACGAAAAGTGATACAAAACGCCGGTATGGTTCTGGCGGTCAGCGACGTCAGTCAGGCTATGGATAAGATTATCAAAATCAGCCAGGACAATCAGGGCTATACGGTAAGCAGCAATTTATCCCGGGGGGATGACTGGGTGAGCGGCGATGTAAATATCAAGGTGCCTTCGGCCCGGCTGAACAGTGTAATGGAAGCAATAGCCGCTCTGGGTGAAATAAAAGATAAAAATATTTCCACTCAGGATGTAAACGAAGAATATTATGATTCCCAGGCCCGGTTGACGGTATTGAAAAAGAAAGAAGAGCGTCTGCTGGCATTAATTGACCAGGCCAAAACCATCGAAGAGATAATAAGTGTTGAAAATGAATTAACCCGGGCGAGAAGTGATATAGAAGTCCTGCAGGGAAGACTTAATTACCTGGAAAACGCCACCAGCTATAGTTCTATTTCGATTTCCTTAAAGCAGACAGCCGCTGCTGCGGTGGAAGTGCCTGAAGGCATACTGGCTGAAGCTGTGCAGGGGTTTATTGACAGTGCCAACGGAGTAGCTGCTTTCCTGAGCGGGTTCTTTATTTTCCTCATAGCTTTTATACCCTGGGCTATTCTCATCGCTTTAATCATCCTGATTTTCCGTACCTTAAAACGAAAATACCATTGGGGTTTTAAAAAGCATAAGAAGCAGGCGACCGCACCTGCAGCTTCAGAAGAAGAGAAGCAAGAGTAGCGAAGTCCACTGATTGAAAAGGAGAGAGTGCACGCTTGGTACACTTCAGGGTACAACTGATGTCGGGTCATCACCTCGCCAATACAGTTACGAGAACGCAGTTGAGCACGAATGCGAATCTGGGGGGTATCTCCTTGAGTCAGGAGATAAGCAATTGGGGCAGCCCATGAAGAGTTTTTGGATCGGTATACTTGTACATGAGAAAATAATCAGGCAAGATGCTCCGATATTCTAATAACATTGGCAAAGCCTTCATCCAGGTTAAATCCCTGACTGGATACAAAAACTCCTACCAGATAGGGATCAAACTGCAGATTGGAACAGCGTCTCAGCTCCTGCAGTGCTTCCTGGACAGATAGTTTGTTTTTATAAGGGCGTCCTTGAGTCATAACTTCAAAAGCATCTGCTATTGCCAGCATGCGGGCATGCAGTGGTATATTCTCCCCCTGTAACCCCAGGGGATAACCGGTGCCATCCCAGCATTCATGGTGATATAAAATGGCTTCTGCCACCGGTGCCATCTCCGGTGATGAGGTGGCAATCCGGTATCCTATCTCACTGTGTTTTTTCATGATATCCCATTCACTTCTGGTGAGCCGGGAGTTTTTATTAAGAATACTGTCCGGGATGGTTATCTTGCCAATGTCATGGAGTAATGCCAGCAGTATAAGCTCGTCTATATCACCTTCTGTCAGCTGCATATGCTTACCCATTTTAACCAGCATATCCTTAATTCTCTGGGTATGTTCTTCAGTTTCATGACTTTTGGTCAGCAGAGTCCTGACCAGCGAATTTGTTACCGCATTTCGATTGCTGGTGTGCTGCAGGAGCTTGTTGCGGTACATTTTCTCCTCCGCCCGGCGCAGTATCTCCCGGATATTTTGATCAGGATCATTTTTAGTCATTATGCCAAAACTGGCGCTTACCTGTAATCCTTGTATTTCGATTTTGTCGATAGCGGCTTTGATTCTTTCACAGATTACCGATGCAATGGCGCTGCTGGTGGAAGGAAACAGGAGCATGTATTCATCTCCTCCCCAGCGGCAGGTAATGTCATCTCTGCGACAGGAATGCTTTATAACCCGGGCCACCTTAATCAGCAGTTCGTCCCCCCGATCGTGTCCCAGAGCGTCATTTATGAGTTTTAGTCCATTTACGTCGATAACTACCAGGCTCAAGGGCAGATTTTCTACAGTATTGAGGCGATCCAACCTGTCTTCAAAATAGGACCGGTTATAAAGACCGGTTAGTTTATCATGAAAACTCAAGTATTTCACTTTTTCTTCGGCCTGTTTCCGTTCTGAAATATCTATCATATATCCTTGTATTTCAATTAACTCACCTTCATTATTAAAAATACCGGCTATGTTTTCAAGTATAGTAATTGGTCTGCCGCTGATATTATAAATAATTCTTTCAGAATTGGTAATCTTCTTTTCCTGCTGCAGCTTTTCCAATATGACATTTTTATTCGCGGAATAAAAAAGATTCCAGGCGTTAGCAAGGCATGCTTCTTCCAGGGATTTATAACCCAGCAGGTCAAGAAAGCTGCGGTTGCAGAGTAAGATATGGCCTTCCGGCGTACATACATAATTGGCTGACAGTGCCTCCTCAAACAGATGCTGGTATTGCTGACGGCTCTCGGACAGCTTTTGATGGGTTAATTCAACCTCGGTCAGCATTAGATTAATATTATCAGTAAGGTCGGCAACTTCGTCCCGGCCGACTACCGGTATTCTGGTAGAAAGATCCTGATGGCAGCTAATTTCGTTAACTTTATGGGACAGAAGTTTAACCCGGCTTAAAATCAATTTACTGAAAAGAAGAATAATAAGACCAGTTACGAGGGCTATAGCCAGGATAATGGCATATGCGAAATAGTTTAAAGAGGCTCGGGCCTCCTGGTATATATCCCGGGGCAGATTGACCTCCAACATCACCGCCGGGTTATCATAGATATCATTTAACATGGTATGGCCGGTTATTATATCTTCATTCAATACTTGGCATATGATGCTGTCATCATCTCTGGTTTCGATATTGGAAGCATCTTCCGATAACAGCTGAGAATCATAATCTGATATGGAAAAAGCTATATGAGTCGTTGCGCTCAATTTACTTATAAGGCTTCTGTTCAGCATTCGTCCCATAAACAAAGTGCCGGCTGCCGGGCCATCTCCATCGCTGGTCAGTATAGGATGAGCACTGAATAACAGTATCCCTTCCGGCAGTTTGAGCAAACCT
>CAZBKS010000200.1:0-5028 GCA_964492475.1 uncultured Syntrophomonas sp.
CGCCAGATTGCGATTGGTAGCCGCAATAATTCTCACGTCTATCTTTTTGGCCGCTTCTCCTCCTACTCGGGTGATCTCTTTGCTCTGAATAGCTCGCAGTAATTTAACCTGCAGGTTTAGCTGCAGTTCCCCAATTTCATCCAGAAATAGGGTCCCACCGTTAGCCAGTTCAAAAAAGCCGGGCTTGCCTTCCTGCCTGGCACCAGAAAAAGCTCCATATTCATAGCCAAACAATTCTGATTCCAGCAAATTTTCAGGAATCGCTCCACAATTAACTCTAATGAAAGGCTCATTTTTTCTAGTGCTGTAGCTGTGGATGGTCTCGGCAATCAACTCTTTGCCGGTACCTGACTCACCGGTTATCAATGTGGTGGAATCCACCTGGGCCAGTCTGGTTACCACTTCCAGTATATCCCGCATGGAAGCTGAATTTATTATCATGTTGCTGGAACCTATAAATTGCAGCTTTAATGTCCTCAGCTGGCTTTCATAATGCTGAGATAATCCTTCTGCCTGTTCCAGTCTTTGCCTTAGTAAATTGAGTTCAGTTATATCCCGGACATTGCAAACTACTCGAAAAATATTGCCATTCTTGTCATATACCGGACTGCCGGTGGCCAGCGTGATTTTACCGGTTTTAGCTTCTTGGATAATAGTAACCGCTTTACGCTTCTTTAAGGTTAGGAAAGTAACAGACTCAGAAACAAGTCCTTCCTTTTCTATGTCTTCTACATTTTTTCCCAAAAACTCATCCCGGCTTATTCCCATAATCATTTCGAAGGCTTTATTTACCCGCAATGTTTTTCCATCTCCATCAGATATATACAGCCCATCAAAAGATGATTCAATTATGGCATCTAATTCTTCATTTAATTCTTTGACATATTTTAACTCCTGGGAAATCTGTTCAAATTCAGAAATATCCTGCAGAACCGCTACAGCCCCAATAATTTCACCGTCTTTTTTAATCGGAGAGCGATTGGATATAAAGTTCCGATCATTCAGAGTTATCTTCTGCAGAGGCTGTTCAGCAGCAGTTCTTATAGTATCCGGCAGGCCGCTGTTAGGGAAAATTTCCACTATAGGCCTGCCCCGTACATCTTCACTCTTTACATCCAGCATTCTTTCTGCTGCTCTATTAAATACTCTTATCCTGGCATCACTATCAGTAGCAATAATCATATTATGGGTAGAGTCTATTATGGTGTCCAATTCGCTGGCCAGAACCTGATACGAGTTATAAAAAACTCCAGCCAAATCGGTACGGGTAATCAATGCTATTACCCTACCATCGTCATTTACAACCGGCAGCCTGCCCAAACCGGGGTAAATAACATCATCGATATCCGCCTCCGGATGCCCAACAATACACCCGTCCCGGGTCATAACTTCTCCCACTGGTGTTCGCATGTCCATTTCTTCGTTTATAGCCCGGTATATATGGCTTTTGGTAAAAAGACCCTGGAGTTTGAAGTCATCATCAACTACGGGTGCTCCATCTATTTTGTTGTCAATAAATATCTTTACTGCTTCCCGTATGGTTATATCAGCTCTTAACGATATTAAATCCCCTTTAATAAATTCTCTAATTTTCAATAAAAATCCCCCCAAACCCCACTCTGTCTTATGTTAATTATAACACAGCCATCTTATGCTTGACCTCAAAACAATACCTCACATTTACTGTTATTAATCCCATCTTTGCTACAAATCGACTCCGGGACACAGGGACAGCAAGAAACGGGGAAGGGCTCTTTTTCAGTAGTATCGGTCGGTTCTGGTGGCCGTCTTTACTGAAAAAAGGCCTGGCTTCTTTTAACCAGACCTTTCACTCATTCAATTGCTTAAATAGACAGGTTATAATTCTATTATGAAAATAGAATAAGAGCAATTTGCATTATCCTCAGACCCCTTGATTAAGAAGACAGATCTCCTCCCCGAATATAGCTGGGAAAAGGGACCTGTCCCCGTTCCTCATTGTTCCCTATATTATGCCCTGGCGGCGCAAACGTTCGATTTCTTCTGCTCCATAACCTGCGGCCTGTAAGATCTGTTCATTATGTTCTCCCAGGCTGGGAAAATTGAGCACTACTTTACCTGGAGTTTCTGAGAGTTTAAAAGGAATTCCGGTTAGGGCAATCATCTTTCCGGAGCCAGTAGGATCGCTGATTTTTCCAACCATCTGCCGGGCCTGTACCTGGGGATGTTCACTCATTTCCTGCAGATCCAGTACCGGAGTAAAACATATGTCGTTTTCTGCGAAAAACTCAACCCACTCGTCTCTGGTTTTTCGCCTCATCACATCAGCTATATCACTGATAATTTGTTTCTGCTCAGCCTTTTTCCATTGGAAAGCAGTATAATGGGAAAGACCCAGTTTGTCACAGAATTCTTCCCAGAATTTTTTCTCCACTGCTCCGATGCTTACATATTTATGATCCAGAGTTTCATAAATATTGTAACAGGCATATCCTCCAGTTAACACACCATCACCAATCCCTGGTATTATACCATCCCCTGACCATTCCCCCATGGTATAAGCCAGCAGGCTTACTGCCCCATCCAGCATGGAAACATCACACAGCTGACCCCGACCGGTTTTTTCCCGGCTAGCCAGTGCCAGCAGTATGGCTATTACTGCATACAGAGTCCCCCCGGCTATATCCGCAATCTGAGCTCCTGACATGGCGGGCGCACCCTGGCGGCTACCGGTAGTTCCAGTTATACCGGCCAAATTCAAATAATTCAAATCGTGCCCGGCCGCATTATACATAGGGCCATCCTGTCCATAACCACTTATAGCACAAAATATAATTCTGTCATTAATACTCTTTAAAACTTCATATCCTATACCCAAATCATCCATGAACCCGGCCCGGAATTGATCAATTACTACATCGAATTGAGGTATTAGTTTTTTAAAAATTTCCCGGCCTTCCTCTTTTCGAATATCAAGAGTAATACTTTTTTTATTGCGATTAACGGTATAAAACCGGGTACTCATTCCATTTACTACAGGGGCCAGCTGCCTCCCCGGGTCACCTACCTCAGGTTGTTCCAGTTTGACCACCTCTGCTCCGAAGTCGGCCAGGAGTTGGGTACAAAAAGGCCCGGGCAGGTAGCGGGATAAGTCTAATATACGTACCCCTGTCAAAGGTAATGTCATATTCATTCACCTCTTTCATGTGTATCAGTAGCATAATAGAACACTGTGTATAACCTAAAAACAGCTTGGTAAGCAAATACATTTCAGTATTCCTTCTAAAACTATATCCCCATGGCTTAATTTTCAGCAGCAGCCCTGAAATTTTTACCCAGTTGACTGGTTGTTGACTCTAATACCTGCTGCAAAAGGGGGATATCTTTTTCTGTCAGAAATGGCTCCAGTCCATCCTTGATGCCTTCCATGGTCTTTTCCACCGGTACAACCCTGAATTTCCTGTTACCGTTTTCGTCATAATAAGAATGTGAATAGGTAGGAGTATAACTGACTTCCACCAACCTTGTTTCTCCACTGTCGAAATTTTTGTTGAATTTCATATTCAAAATGATACCGCTGTTCCGTTCCAACCCCTGCTGATGACTGATAATATTGCCCATCGAATATATGACCATTTTATCCTGTTGATTGATTTTAACAATTTCCATGGACTGAATAACATGGGGGTGGCTGCCTAGTATTATATCCGCACCTGCGCTCAGAAATTCATGGGCCATTCCTACCTGCTCCGGATCAGGCTGAGGCATATACTCATTACCCCAGTGTAAAATCAATACCAGTACATCCACCTGAGGCCTGATCTTACCTATATCGAATAAGATTTGGTCTCTGTCCAGCAGATTAAAACTAAAAGACTTGTCAGCGGGTATCGGAATTCCATTGGTACCGTATGAATAAGCCAGGTATCCTACCTTTACTCCCTTTATATCCTTAACAAGGTAGGCTTTACTCTCTTCTTCACTGGCATAAGTGCCAATGGTATCAAGACCTGAACTTCTCAGAACCTCCAGAGTGCGCATAGCTCCCTTATAACCCCGGTCAAAGGCATGATTATTAGCAGTGGTAACCAGATCAAACCCTGATTTTTTGAAGGTTTGTGCTACAGCATCCGGACTGTTGAACAATGGATAACCCGTATAACCTGATTCAGGTCCAGCCAGAGGGGCTTCAAAAGATATGGAACTATAGTCTCCCTGTTCAATCAGGTCCTGCACCTCGGAAAAGAAGCAATCGAAGTTATAGGTGCCGTCTGCTTGCTGTCCGGACCAAATTTGGGTATTATGCATCAGGCAGTCCCCGACTGCAACCAAGGTAATTTCGCTGCTCAGCGGTTTAACCTCCGTAACTATATCCTGCGTTTCCTGCTTCTCGGTGGCTTCCTCTGCTTCAGGAATACAGCATCCCATATGGCAGCAAAACATCATACTTATTATGAATAGGCCGACAATAGCTCTGGTTAGAAAGTTGATCTTATATCCAGACCACATAAAAACTCTTCCTTTACTCTGCTGAAAATCCATCATTAATCTATTATAGCAATTAATTTCCATGCCGAGCATGTTAATGTCTAACCTAGTCATACTCTTTTTGAGTATCAAATAGCTTACGATTATCTAACTAAGCCTTTACACCCCCCTTCAAAACAAATAACCCCTTCTAATAAGAAGGGGCTCCCGGCTCTCTTTACATAATCATTATTATTCATGTTTTTACCACTGCTACCATTATATTTACCAAGCATCATTAATAGTATTAAAATCCAGGGCAGAAATGAATACAATCATTTCAAAATTCCCTCGATTTCATTATATGGTAATTATATACTACCAGTCTCGTTAAAACAAGGAAGCAGGGGGACGGCCTTTTGCTTCCTTCTAATGCATGGAAATAATAAGGAAGCAAAAGGACCGTCCCCCTGTTTCCTCAATCAAGGCTGAGGCGTCCCAGTTTGCCTTTGCGAAAATACCTCATGAAGAAATTAAAAGTTTTTGGCGGATACGGGAGTGCCTGCTTAAAGAAATTTGCCC
>CAZBKS010000201.1:0-5011 GCA_964492475.1 uncultured Syntrophomonas sp.
CATGCACTGGCCCCTTCTCCTCTTAGAAGTATAATACCCTGCAAAAAATCAGAATTTTGCTTGCCATACCTGGACAAATTAGGATTAATAAATAGGATTCAAACCTGGGAATCGATGGCATCTGATGTCTTCAGAGAGGTAATCCAAGATCATTAAGGCCCTAGGGGATTAGTACTGCCTGCTCCATGTATCTCCATTTCACCTTCAACACCTGGCATACAAATATGGTCATAAATTATTTCTATGTTTATTTCCGCCCTCATATCAGCATGATCATTAACACTGCAGCTGGCCGGGTCCAAAGTCACTTCACCAGTGCTGGCCTGGCTTGGGACCTGAAGCCGACTGCTGCTTAAAACATAGATTCTTGAAGACTCCTCTTCAATTAGACCAATGAATATTTTAATGTTTTGATAATTCCCTCTCACCTGCACCTGCAAATCTTCCAAATCGTAATCCTCTGACTCAACGGTTTTCTCTGCAGAAGGTTTTTTGTAATTTACTTCCAGAAGTCCCACCCCTGCTTTTCCGGCCATCTCCTCCAGGCAGGCTATTGCTTCAGGTATGCAGGGATCAGCCGGAACTTGATTCAAAAGAGATTCAAATCGATCCTGAGCCTGATCTTTTTCCAATAATGTATCATCCTGCAGCAGCTTATCCTGAACCAATATTTTATCCTGCAGAGATTGGTTTTCCATCTCGACCTGCTTAACCATCCCCTGCCAGGGAGATAACAGACAGTAATAATAAGTGTATACTGCTGCCATAATTATCAGCACAGCTATTAAGATTTTTTCACGCTCGCTTAATATGCTTATTCACCTTCCTCCCGGGCCACTTCTACTTCAAATAATACTGCCCCTGCCTTCTCATTCATATTAGAAGAAATCATGATTACATCAGCAAACAGCTCACTATTTCCCAGACTCGATAATAATAAGGCTTCCGGGGTATGGGCAGGTGCAAATCCTTTAAGGGTCACTTTATCTACCCTTACCTCAATTTCACTGAGCTCTATATCAGGAGGCAGGTTTTTTTCAATTTCGTTCAAGATTTCGAGGGTTGACGTCTGGCTCTTTTGTATGTATAACACACTATTCATTTTCTCTTCCAGCAGATCACTGCTGCTTTTATTCTCCTCCAAATCCTGGAGCAACAATTCCGCTCGGGCATATTCATCCTTGAGTCGTCCATTCTCATCCTGCACAGCTTTCAACTCGGCTCTGGTATAGCAATAGCTATAAATAATTCCACTCAGCATAAACAATACGATAAACAGACCGATCACTATATTTTTCCTTCTGCTAAACACTTCATGGTCTTTTTCGATAAGGTTTATTCGTATTTCTTTATCTGCCGCCAAGAATCCCCACCCCTTACCGCCTGCCCTACTGCCACAGCGAAATCGTGTTTCAGTTCATCCAGGTCCCCAGTTCCAACCTGCCCGCTAAGGCTTACCCGAGCCAGAACATCTCCAACTTCAACTTTACAGACAGCAGTTGAAGCGATGGCTTTATCCAACCCCGATATTCGCGTACCGCCGCCGGCAATAAATATTTTGCTCAGTTCACTCTTATGCTGCATTCGAAAATATTCACTTGAACGAGCCACTTCGTTTACTATGTCCTCGATCACCTGCTCTGTGTCCCTGCAAGTAGAGAATAGAGAACTGGTTTTACTGTAGTGGAATGCTGGACCGGGTTGATACCCTGAATTGGAAATCGAAAAATTTCTATTGAAAACAAGTATCCCTTCCTGGTGTACTGAAAAACACGAACGAGAAGCGCCTATATTTAGAATTGCTTGAGACCCGGCGCTATTTTTATTAAGAAATAATCTCTGCAAGGCAAGTGGTTCAATTTCAATGGCCTGCAGCTTTAATTTACCCAGATGGCAGGCGGTCCTGATTTTCTCCACCTGACTGCGCCTTACCGCAACAAAGAAAATTTCCACCTTGCTTCCTTCATGATCCTGGTATTCACGAAGCGGGAATATGTCCATGGCCGTTTGTTCGGCTGGTATGGGCAGGAAAGCAGTGGCTTCATACCTGACCGCTTTACGAAGTTCATTTAATCTCAAACTAGGCATGGAAATTATACGAGTATATACTTGAGGTCCGGTTACCGCAGTTACTGCGGCCCTATTTCTCAGACCCAGCTCACTTACCAAATCTGCAATGCTTTCACCCAGGGTGTCCGGATCCTTAATAATCCCGCCTTCAATTACGCCTTGAGGGGTTTCCCGGCTGCCGAAAGTGATAACTTCAAAACCGCCTCTCTTTTTTCTTACTCTGGCTATTTTAATTTTCATGCTCCCTATGTCCAGGCCTATGCCATCTGCATTCAAGTTATCAACCTCTTTCCAATATCAGTCCAGGCAAGTGTAAGCAATAATAGGTGCCATACCCAGATAAACCCACGATTCCGGAAACTGTTGAATTACAGCAGGGTTTTTCTCAATCCGTAAATATGGTTCTTCCGCCTGTATCCCATCCGGGTTTTCCATTTTGATGCACAATTGATTCCCAGAATATATAAAACCACTATAATTGCACTCGCTAACTCCAGAATGGATATGAATATCTTCTCCAGCCCATAAAAAAGCCTGAATATTTCTGGTTGAGGATGGATATTCCAGGATAACCGGATCCAAGGTGAGATTAATATTCCCCTGGGAGATAATATAAAAATGAGTATCGCTATTCAAATGTTCAAACATAATATTATCCATAATCAGATTGAGATTAGCTGTTGATATAATAATCACACTTCGCCCTTGATTTTCTATTAAATTAAAAAACATACCCTTGCTGGCAGCCAGCCAGTCCGTCAAACAGCAACCGGTGGGAATTAATAATGCATTGAAATCGAGTAACACCGTGTCTCCGTCTGGACGATCAATAAATATGTAAGTCTGATCCAGGCCGTTTATATCGACTTCGTATTTACCGCTATTAAATCTCAGCTTATCAGAGTTTTCTGCTACGTACTCCCATTCCGGATCCAGGCAGGCAAGCTGCCGATAGTTGCCCATGAGTTCCGATGATAGAGCGGGTGCAGGCACGTTTTCAAGGACCCGAGCCATCTTAATAAAATCCTGCGAGTTGAATTCCTTTGCTGGATAAATCACACTATTTTCGGATGAGAAAACGGTATTGATTACCTGTGATTGATAGTATTCTTCTGATACAGGGCAGCCCCAGACAGGACTGCTTAGATTATCAACAAATAATTCATTTTGTTCATCAGCAGTAAGAGCATCATCCCAGCCTTGTTCAAGTCCTATTTGTTCCGTGCGACCTTCTTTATCAACTATTTCCAGATATCCATATGGATTATAGAAAGGTGCAATATTAATCATGCTGTGCTCCAGGTCATGGAAACCCTCTTCATCCAGGCTGGCATGTTGGTAATTCATCCACCAGCTATAAGCATGATCAGGTATACCCGGCCAATGCTGATCATTTATATTTAGATACGGATGATTGATTTGATATTTCTCCTGCAGACTGTAATAGGATGGGCCGTTCAATGGGTAAAAATAGGGGAGCTCCGGATCTCCAGCTAATCTTGCTTCGCTATTATTTACATCCCAATCCTGATTTCCCATTTCATCAATTGCTTTTCCGGATACCGTTGATAAATACCTGCCGGCCAGTGTAACAGTCTTGGCCCTGACCGCACAGCCGGGCAGGCAGTCAACCAACAGTTCAGCTCGTACAGCTTTGCTGCCGATTACCATTCCATAAGCATCTTCCATATAGGCCCGGGAAGTAATGCTTATAACCCCATTATCGTTCATGTTAGCCAGGTCGCAGCTTATTTCCACCCGCAATCCATTCTCCAGGCTGATGTCCCCAATGTCAGGTATGGCTTGCCCGACTGCCATATAATTCATTATTACATTGCGGGCTACCTGTATACCCCCATCAGCAGCCTGTCTGAGCAGTTCCACCCTGTTTTGGGACGCTACCACTTTCCTCTCTACCGCTGCAGCACTTAAAACCGCAGCCCCCATCAGGCATATTACCATTAATACAAATAGGGCTACAATTAAAGCGCTGCCCTGCTGTCGGCCTGTGGCAGCTTTAATATTTTCAGCCATCCCGCGGATTGCTCCTCTCTATCTTCCGTCTATGCTGTAGTCCACTTTGCTGCCGGCTCTGCCCTGTATACAGAAGGTGTTCCTATCGCAGCTGCATGTTAGTTTATACTCGATAAGGCCTGGTATAGAAGTGGAAAAACTTAATACTGTCATATAATCAGCTACCGGTATTTTATCCAGGAATTGATCATCTGAGCTGTTATGCTTATCGTTAAGCTCAAATCTCTCCCGATACAATCTACCATTCTCAATATAATAAGCAACGGCCTGATACTGAATCCCATCTTCCTTCATAAGCGGAATTATCACCCTCAAACGAGTGCCAGCCATTCCCGGCTCAGTTGGGCTGCCATCCAAACCCAGTATTTCAAGGCTTTCACTGCTGTAAACATCTTTGAGCATCAATTGACGAGCTTCTCGCGCCGTATACTGCATTTCACTTATATTGGTTTCCCGGACTAGAGAATTACTGGCTGCCAGGTACACAGCCATCAGGGCATTGAAAAGCAGGGTTATCAGGGCCAGAACCAGAATAACTTCTACCATAGTAATTCCGGTTTCATTACTCAAGCATTTCATCCTGGCTACCTGGCCCCGAGAATCGTGGAAAGCATATAATTGTCCGAACCGCTGGCCCACTGCATTTCAATACTAACTTCTATAAGGTTACCGCAAAACAATATGGGCTGCGCATCATCGTCGTTGCCTATTTCATAAATACCATCCTCTGAAATGCCGTCATAATAACTGCTATCGTCGAAAGAGCTGGCCGTAACGGAGGTATTTATGCCCTCCGGGGCCTCTATTGATATCTGCTCATCATATAAAGTGAAAACAAAGACAGCATCCGCAGGATTTTCATCAACAGCTGTCCAGGTATCAGCGGTCTGCATCTGCTGCTGAAGCT
>CAZBKS010000202.1:0-4994 GCA_964492475.1 uncultured Syntrophomonas sp.
GAAAGGGCATGAAGCCACTATAAAAAAGGTGGATATCAAAATCAAGAAAGAACCGCCCCCCCTGCTTTTTAATCTGGCCGAACTGCAATCGGAAGCCAACAAAAAATATAAACTTCCGGTTGATAAAACTTTGGAAATTGCTCAGAACCTTTATGAGAAAAAACTTATATCTTACCCCCGAACAGACAGCCGAGTATTGTCCACGGATATTATTCAGGAGATACCCAAAATCCTTAATGGCTTATATAAAAATGCCGATTTCAAGGACTCTGTTATCAGAATAAAAGATTTTGGCAAGCTGGCCATTGATAAATCCAGCAAGAGATTTGTTGATGACAGCAAGGTTACTGACCACTATGCCATTATTCCCACCTATGTGGCAACGGATTTGTCCAAGTTGGATGCAGACAGCCGGAATTTATACAGTCTGATTGTTAAAAGGTTTCTGGCCATTTTCTATCCGGCTGCAGAGTATAATACCGTAAAGGTAGAGACAGAAATTACAGGTGAAATCTTTACAACCAATTCCAAAACACTAAAAGAGCCGGGTTGGAAGGAGATCTATGAAGTTACCCCTGCCAAAAACGAAGAAGAGATGTCCACCTCGCCTATTCATTTGCTCGTCAAAAAAGAAAAGTGCAACGTGACAGCCCTGGATTTAGAGCAAAAAGAAACCAAGCCACCCTCCCGATTTTCCGATGCGGCATTGATCCTGACCATGGAAAAAGCGGGGAAGTATATCGAAAACGAGGAACTGCGGGAGCAGATCAAAACATGCGGTATAGGTACTTCGGCCACGCGTTCCGGGATTATTAAGAAGCTTACGGATATTGGCTATATTAAAATTCATTCCAAGACCAGGATTGTATCACCCGAGCCTAAAGGAGAGGCAATTGTGGAACTGGTCCGCCTCTCAGCCAGGGAATTGTTAAATCCGATTCTGACTGCCAGTTGGGAAAAGGGCTTGTTTATGATTCAAAACAAAGAGATCACCGAAGAAGTATTTGAAGAAAGGCTGAACAGCTACATCACCCGAACCATTGAAAAGGTTAAAAAGAATAGAGGTGCAGCACTGCGGGTTAAGACCTAGGCGTAATAGCTGATGAGGAAACGGTTATTTACAAAGATAAAGAAGATGCCGGCTTATGGTTCGATAATGTAGGTTTCGAAAATAGTTTCAATTATGAAGTGATTGATGATAAATTGATGGTCTATATCCATGCGCAGGTGACTCCAGGGATGTTTGTCGGAGAAATCCAAGCTGAATACGTTCTTAATGAAGGTAAATCAATTAACTTTGAAGGTCTGGATAACAGTAATTAATACGCATGGGACAAATTATCTGAGGCCAGATGCTGGTCTGGCTATGGGCCACCGCCAACATTTCTGCCTCGCAGTTCACCAGCAATCCCCAACATATTCAATTTACAATGGATCAAGCCTACTGGAAAACCATACCCCGAAAGAATGTCTAATGATATAATGCCTGCTGGAATTTGTTACAAGAAAGAAAAAGGTAATATTTAGCATTGTGTGGAAGTAATTTAATAATGAATGACAAAATCGACAATTAGTTAATAACTTTTGAAAATATGGACTATGGTTACAATTAATTGTACCGGTGTCATGTAAGCTTGAGATGTATGTCGCGAACGTGACACGTACATTTCTTAGGCGAGGAGGAGGGAGTAATCCCTCCGACTTAGCCTACATCTAAAAGAAGTTTCTATTATTTATATTATTGGAGGAAGCATGATGAAAAAGAAAGCTGTTATCCTGTGTATCATCCTCGCGCTGGTAATAAGTCCCGTAACATATGCAACTGCCGCCAGCGAACATACGGCATATAATGTGATCGTTCCGCTTGAATATGATCCGATCTCCAGCATAAGCGGCGACATGTTCATCACGTGCGACAGTGAAACCTTCTCCTATGACGCGCTTTACAGCCTTTATCGCTTTGACGGCACAAAGCTCTTAAGCGGTATGCAGGAGATTTCTTTTGTTGGCGACTATCTCTTCGTAAAAAAAGGGGAAGACATGGGCGTGTACTCACCTGATCTTAAGGTCATCGTACCTGCGATCTATAAGGATATTGTCATGAAGGATGTGACGCATTGCATTGCGATTGACGGGAAAGAGTATCTCCGTCCCGGCTCGTGGTGGGGCGATATGTACTTATATGATCTGACAACTGGGCAGATCACTGACGAGCTTGGGTATGGAGACGGTTTTGATAGCACGGATTACGGAGCCTCGCAAAAACAGATGTCCGAGCAATGGGAGCTGAAAGCGGGCGGGGAGGCGGGCGTTTCCGTATCCATGAACGGAGATGGCTGGGAGCCGATTGCGTACTGTAAGGCCTATAATGACGACGGGCAGCTGCTGCTGGATTTCCAGCCGTATTGCACAACCGGGGATTCCGCTTATAACCAATTGTATTATGGCTGCGACGGTCTTTTCCTTTACGGTTTTAACGGCAACGGCAAATTGCCCGACAGTATGAACTATATCTTTACAGGACGCGGCCGTCTCATTGCACAACAAACCCACGCATCGTTTTCAGGTTTGATCGGCGGTAAATACATTTGTGCATATGGCAATAACGTGTTCAATATGGAGCCCTATATCATGGACCGTGACAGTAAAATCGTCATCCCCAAAGGCACATTCGACCACTATACCTTTAATTGGACTGACAGTGGTTCAAGAAGCATTATCAGTGATAATGACGAGTATATCGTTGTCTCAAAAGACGGGAAATATGGAATCATTACCTTGCCGGATATACAGTTGCCGCCATCCGATTGGGCGATATCGGAAGTGGCGAAAGCTGTGGATAAAAATCTTGTACCGGAGGATATACGGCTTTGGTGGAAAGACAGCTGTACAAGAGAAGAATTTTGCCGCATGCTGTCTCTGAGCGTGAAAGAAATCACAGGCAAGACCCTTGCGGAGCTTTCCGCCGGGTCGGAAGCCTTGACCTTCTCGGATTGCGATAACCCCAATGTTTTAGCAGCATCGGCGCTCGGAATTGTTAATGGTATCGGAAACGATCGGTTTGCGCCAAACAGATTTATCACGCGGGAACAAGCTGCAGCGATGCTTGCAAGAGCAGCCGCGGTTTTGGGCACTCCATTAACGGGGAATAGCGTTTCCTTTGCCGATGAAGACCAGATTTCTGATTGGGCTCGTACCGGGATCGATGCGGTTTCGCGAATACCTTGTGGAAATGTAAAAACGCCGCTTATGCAGGGCGTGGGCGACAACCTGTTTAATCCACAAGATTATTATACGGTCGAACAATCGGCAATCACGATGCTAAGACTTACAGAAACAATGAAATAGCCATGCTTTTTCATCGTGGAGTTGTAGAATTGATAGAGAACGATCTGCTGAGCCCGGTTAAGGCATAGGGGTAGAATGGAAGAAACCGTCTCTATATAATAAATACCGTAATATTAAGCCCCGGGAAGACTACAGTGAACACATGGAGTCCATCCGACGGCTTAACCCGCGTTTGAATATTTCCGCTTATCTTAAACGCCCGGAATTATATTAGGAAACATCTTGATATCATTGAGGGATTGAGCCGTTATTTGTGGTTTGAAGCGGAGTTGCTTGAAGAGCCTATGTCCCGCAAGGAACGCTCCTTTTCCATCTGGGGCCGGGAGAAGCTGGGATATCATGAGAAAAGGATGGCGATTAAAATGATGAGGCCGGTAAAGTTGAAGGATATTGTGACTAAACTTGATGAAACCAACGAGGAATGGCTAGGCTGGTTAAATACTCAAAACGGAGAGATCATAATCGTTAGCAGAGAGTATATGGGTATTGCCGAGGACGCTGAAGATGATGATGATTGGGAGAAATACCAGGATTGGGAGCGGGATCTTATCCAGGAAGCAATGAATATCGTGGAAAACTGGGATCAGTATGAACCGCTTCCAGATAAATATGACCTGGATGAGTATCGCATTATGGAGAGATTTTCTTATTCGTACGATGATGAAGCCGTTTCAAGGAAGCTATGCCAGGCGATAACTGGTAAGGGCGCCTTCAGGCGCTTTAAAGACCTGATTGCCCGGCTTGGCGTCGAGGACCAGTGGTACCAATACAGGGAAAACGCCTTCATGGAAATGGTCAGGGAATGGTGCGAGTTCAGAAAGATACCGTATATATGAACGGCAGGGTAAACCAAGGGGACAGAAAAACGAAACGCAGATACCGTATTTCGTTAGACATTTGTGGTTCTATAGCATACAATTAATATGTAACTACAATGACCACATTCAAATATCGGAGGTGCTTGTTGATGAGCAGGATGATTGTGGGAATACGAGAAGCCAAAGCAAACCTTAGCCGCCTGCTGAAGGAAGTGCAGCAAGGCGCGGAGATTACTATTAGCGACCGGGGAATAGCGGTTGCAAAGCTGATTCCAATTGAACAAGATTCTCTTTCTCTGAAAAAAAGGATAGAAAACCTGGAAAGAAATGGGCTGCTGGAACTTCCTCCCAAAAACGTTCGCCTGCTTCCTCCGCCGCTGCCGCTGGAGGAAGGATTGGCACAAAAAATTTTGCAGGAGGATAGGGACTGATGATTGAAAAACCAGTCATTTATTGGGATACATCAGCTATTGTTTCTGCACTTTTCAAAGATGTTAACAGCCCGGAGGCCTGGAATTGGTCACGGCAGGAAGGCTTACACCTGTTGTCCTCATTGGCCATAGCAGAGACTTATGCGGTGATCAACCGGATTGACAGAGAAAGAGCTTTGCCGGGAATACTGATTAAGGCTGCTCTGGAAGCCTTCGAACAAGGTCCCTGGCATTATATCAACATGAATCCTGATAGGGAACAGATGAAAAGACTGGGTGGTAAATGGCCTTTGCGGGGTGCTGATTTATGGCATCTGGCCATGCCCTGTACATTGAGAAATACCCTTCCCGAAATACGTTTGCTTACTTTTGACCAGCGCCTGGCCATTGCTGCACG